>CAZPAA010000087.1:0-7560 GCA_964584425.1 uncultured Gammaproteobacteria bacterium
TCCCTGTTAGCATCATCTCAACCGCGTCCAGATAAGCATCAACATCACTCTGATAAAATTCCTCAAAAAGATTATCAGGGATATCTTCAATGATAATACCTGCAAGGGTATCTGCATTATTGTAGCCCTTGAGGGAACTCAAGAGCATATTCAGACTCAGAATTGCTTGCATTCCAAAAACTTTCATTTGATAGATTGCATCGGTATTATCTTTGTCCGCATACGCGGTTATTGCAAGTATGGTCGTAAGACTGGATAGCGCGTTAACATTGATAACTTCGCCCAGTGCGTAACCTGGCTTTTTAAAGTTGTTTAACCGCTGATTCAGTAAGTTAACACGTTCTTGCTGATCGTGGCTCAAGTTGGTTAAGGGCATGAGTCTATCTCCTTTGTCTTTGAGATATATGGGAAAAGATTCAGAATCATAACATAATGATATAGACTGTCAATGATTATTGCCCCTTATGCAGGGAATTAGCAAAGATTGAGACTGATGCGGATACGGTAGTGGGTGATGGTACTATCAGTGCGCTATGTATATTAGGGGAGTTTTATGCACAGGGTGAATATGCAGAGTTTACTCAAGGTGATACAAAAGCCTTGGAATGCTATAACAAAGCACTGCAAAAAGGCTATCAAGTGGCCCATTTTTATATCGCAAAGTTAATGGCAGAATCTCGTGCAGGTTTTAAAAGAGATATTACTGAAATCATTAAGAAGGCGCGTATCGCCGCAGAATTGAACTATAAACCAGCTCAATACCAATTAGGTATTTGGCTGATTGAGCATCGCGAGATAAAAGAGGGTATCGCTTGGCTAGAGCGCGTCGCCTCGGAAAATGATGGAGATACTAAAAATGTACAATTCAAATTAGGGGAAGCTTATATCAAACAATATGATGAGCATGCAGCAGAGGAACTTTTAGCAGATTACAGCTTAATTGCTTCTAAGCCTGAGCAAGGCTCATCATTAAATCCACAGTAAGCCTCTAATGCTTACTGTGATTATACGATTAATCACAGGTGCAGATGCCATTAGAGTATTTAAGCTCGTAGCTAATCAAATTTTAGAAAGTAACTTTTTAGGAAATGAATAACCTGCTGGACTACTCGAATCTGGAAATGACGCATGCATATGGGAAATCTTAAAATCATTCCCTTCTCTTTCAACCGTAATACTAGTACGCAAATCGTCAAAATCCTCTAATTGACCATCTTTGATAATGCGAGCTTTGCAAATCGCGGCGCTATAAAGCGCTTGCTCTCCAGATGGTAAAAATTTAACAATATGCATTTGTGCTGATGCTTGAGAAAAATCTCGCTCCATTTGTGTTTTAATTTCTTCAAATCCAATATGGATTTCGTCAATAACCGTTCCAACCAATGTGGCATTTTTCGTAAAGAGATTGAGTAAGGAAGACATGTTTTTTTGATTATAAAATTCGCAAAATTGGTGTAGAAGCTCATCAGATTTTTTCATGATATTCTCCAAAAAGATTAGTTGAAAGAAAATCATAAACGATATGGTAAATGATTTCTGTCCGGAACGATCACTGACAACTCAAGAAGAGTTGAATCAGATCGCGGCGTGATTTAATATGAGTGCGGTATTTGACTCGTTGGATATAGGTTTCGACAGTACGTGATGAAATATTCATCTGTTTTGCCATTTCTTTATAACTAAATCCTACAGACAATAACCGTAAACATGCAAGCTCCTGTGCGGTAATATAACTATCACCCCATTTCCCATGAACTCTAATTTTTCTATTATTTAAGCAAATTTTTTGATAATTTATATCACGCCTTTCTAAAGGCACAGTAATCGGGTGATCTCCCATAATCTGAATGAGATGTTTATGATTTTTATCAAATTCGTGAATAAAAGAATTGATGTTTTTTAATGTATTCAAATAAAAGCACCCTACATTTTCTTTTGGTGCAGGAAATCCAACAGCAATCATATCGTAATAAGATGGGGATCGTCTGACCAGCGTTATTCCATGATAGATGCCAAATTTTTCTCGCGCCAATTGAACAGGATGCACCGGCAATGCTTCGTCCCATAAAAACCAATAAGATGCCATCGATTCATGTTGTTTTTCAAATGATGAGTAGACGATTGGTTTATTTTTCAATGCTCGAATATGCAAAAACAACTCTGTTTGGTTTGTGAGCAACCCAATCGAACCATCATTAAAGCAGCGTAAATATTGAAAATAGCTAAATCCAAAATTATTACGAAACGACTTTGTACTTTCTTGAATATTGTCTTTCAATAATAAAGTAGGATGATTTATTTCAATTTTGTTTTTCATATCATTATCAAAATTCATTTACTCTTTCCTTTTATGACCCGTGGCAAACCACTTCGATATTATTACCATCTGGGTCAAACACAAATGCTCCGTAATAATTCGGATGATAATGCTCACGTATGCCTGGTTTGCCGTTGTCTTTACCACCTGCAGCGAGCGCTGTTTTATAAAATTCATCTACAATATTTCGATGATTTGTTTTAAAAGCAATATGCACATGTTGTGTGGGTTTTTCGCCTTGATGCAACCAGAACGTAGCAATAGGCCCATGATTATCAGCATGACCGAATCCTACAAAATCTTCAGCCTCACCAAATCCTGCGAATCCCTCAACCTCTATGAGTAATGAATACCCAATTGGTTTTAATGCCTGCGTATAAAATTTCTTACTTTCTTCGTAACCTCGCACTGATATTGTAATATGATCGAGCATTTAAATCCTCCTTTTAAATTTTATTCTTTTTCATAATGTTTCAATAAATGTGGCAAATTATTGAGCCACTGCTCACCTGCCAAACCATGCATATCGAGCATATTTTTTCTAAGTGCAAACGGAATTGATAGATTCATATGTTTGTAAAATCCTTAACATATAAAAGAATATCGCCAGGCTGGCAATCTAATGTTGCACAAATAGCCTCTAAAGTGGAAAATCGAATCGCCTTAGCTTTTCCTGTTTTAAGCACCGATAAATTTTGCGCAGTTATTCCGACCTTATCAGCCAAATCCTGCAATTTTATTTTTCTTTTTGCCATCATCACATCTAGCTCTATAATAATTGCCATTTTATATCCTTATATGACTAAGCCTTGTTCTTCTTGTAATTTATTGCCCATATACATAACACGCGCGACTATGATGATAATTGCGCCACAAAATAAGGATTCTAAATTAATCATCCCAAAAGTAATCGTAATTTGCTTTTGCCCAGGTGGGTTGGATAATGTTGCGGCTGCAGTTAACAAAGCTTGGCATAAAGGATTTGCAATAAGACTATTAAAGAAAAATATATAGCCTAATCGTTGATAATATTTAGCATTTTCCAATATAAAGATATTATTAGCACAATAATTTTTAAAAATACAATTCAACAGAAAAAATGCTAAGAAATACGGTGATAAACCTATTATAGTTCCGATAAATCCAATCCACTTTTCCTGCCATGAAAACAGATGATCTGCGATCCCCACGGGCTCAAGACCACCTAGTTCTATGGGATCAAAAAAGCCAAATAATCTAACCCAACTTTTGACTAAGGGTATATCAATAAAAAACCACTGTAAAATGACTAATATAGGAATAATAATTAAGAAACAACGAAATATAAATAAAAACTTTTGGCTAATTTTCTGAACTGAATTTTGCATGGTTATTCCCTTATCTAAAATCGGATAAAAGTATTATAACTTTTAATCACTGTATGTCAATATAATATTATTGTTATTCGATAAATATTTACTGATATTGATAATTCAAGTTTCAAAACTAAATATAATCCTCTTGACCGATACATCTTTCTGATCAATGATTGTTTCTTCTTCTCTATAATTTCCCGCTGTATATTCTGCAATAACAGGCACTATCCATTTTAATGCTATGAAGAGATTGATCCATATAAGCAAATCTGCTAACATTCGCCTTTTAGCTACAAAAAGACATGACAAATCAAGAGATTATAGATAAGCTCCTGCCGTTGATTTTACTATTTTTAAATAACCTTAAAGCGGAGGTGCAGGACTCAAAATGGGATGGTCAAGGCGAAATGACCATTACGGGTCGGCCTGATGGGATAGAAAAGTTACGTCGCCTGTTTAGTCCATGGTGCTATCCAGAACCAGAGTTTATACAATATACCAAAGTCATGAACATACTGGATGAAAAATTCAGGAGTGTTTCGAAACGAAGAAAACCGCTGGCTATAGAATTTTATAAAAAACATTTCGTTGAAGGCTTAAATATTTGGCTCTTTTTTGAGAAATATAACGAATCTCCGCAGACCCTAATACCTAATCATTGTAATAGTTCAATTGAATGTGTGGGTATATACACTAATAAAGTTGTGTTAGTAAAAAAAGATACGAGTGAATATATTTATTCTGGAAAACAAATTCCGCACTTGCTACGTGAACAGGAAGTGCTCATAGAGCAAGGCAATAGAATGCTAAGTGCTTATATTCTTGGGGAGATTAGAAAAACTTTCAGCACTACACTTTCATATTATGAAAAAAATCCAATGCCAATTTTTACAGAAGAGGAATGTCTCAATCTTTATACGCAAATCTTTAACATAATCTGTGAACGAAAACAAAAATCAAATAAAACACTTCTGGTTTTAACTGGAGAATCTCATTACACAGGTTGCGATTTTGTCATAGAATTGATCGTTTTTTTTATTGCGTCACACTATTACGAACTGCAACATTTATTATTAGAAAAGCATAGTGCAGAATTAGAATATCAGCACCAACACATCAGTGTGATCGATAATTCTATTGCTAGAAAAAACATGGCTTACTTAACTCTTCATGCCCGATCGAAAAATGTGTGCTGTATCGCGCTCGAACGATCAATGGAAATTCTTACTGAAGATGGAAAAATTAGATATGAAATGAATAACCTGCTAAAGCGATTCTTTTTAGATAAGGTCAGTGCCTTAAATGCAGAGCAGATCGATAAAGTTGAAAGTCTAGACAAACAATATGATGAAAACATTGATAAAAGAGATATGGTGATGTTCAAAACCATGCTTAGTTTATTTGATAATCTTGATGAGTCTTTGCCTTTAGACCAAATCAAAATGGGAATCGTTGGCAAAGCACATTTAAAAGGTTTATTTTCTCATCTGCAAACCCAAACAAATTATGAGGTTTTAATGCTCGTAAGCCAGGAACCGTTAGCGCCTATTGACTATAAACAAGACAATCATTTTCAACAACATCTTCCTTATCAAAAAAGTCGAATGTCTTTTTTTAATGAAAACCCAGTGGTCAATAGAATTCGATTTACAACGGATTGCGAAGGTTATACCAATGCACAATTATTACAAATGGTCGAAACCGCACATAAAACATTTCTAAACCTTAACATGGTTAAGGGAACAACCAAAAATCTTAAACTTTAAACAATTATCAATACGTTAATCCCCATACGTAAGTTAATTATTGAAAAGTTTGTTTGCTATTTTTGTTTAAATACAACATATTTCGGTAGGCCTTCCTTTTGTTCACCGTTCTCATCCTCATTATGTTTTCTAAAATTATTATAAACGAGTTGATTAACGAATAGGGCTGCATTCACATGTTCAGGCACATGATTTATAATTGCTGCATACACAGCCATTGTACGATTACCTAGTTCGCCTTTGCTGGGGTTGTATTGCTCTTGTCTTGGTGAAAATTTCTCAAGGTATTCCTGGTATCTTTCGTATATATCTTGGGTCGAAAAAACATTATGTCGAATAAAAAAATCAAAATGTCTCAACATAACAACAATGCCGCGATAAAGATCTTGCATTGTCTCATTTACTTGGTGGACTTTGTTACACAATTCGATTTCATTGAAATTATAATTACTTTCTAATTGTTCTTTGTCTTTATTTATTAAAAATCTACGTTGGTAAAGTGTCTTATAAAATGTAAACAAATCATCTAAATTATGTGGCTCCTCTTCATTTGTATAATTTTTAAACGTTTTAGACAAATATTTAAATGCAGCTTCCTCGCATATTCTAAATTTTTCAATTAATACTCGTTCTAGTGAGACGCTATCGGCACCATAACACTGGCGTGAACCACACGGAGTATAATACTTCAATTGTACGTAAGGCAACAGCATTCTTTTGATGTTAAGCTCGTCAAGACAATCTGAATAAATATTTTTTTGATTAAAAGGAATGCTGTGGTTATCAAGAAATAAAAATAAATTCGCATCTGGCAATTGTTGACGATTTTCAACGATCTGAAAGCGATCAGCGCATGGGTCGGGTTTTTTTTGTTCGACAGGTCGAATAGGATTTACAGGACGGATAGGGCTTGCCGGTAAAATGGGATTGATGAGAACAAGAATGATGATGATCATTACAAAAACATACTCTGGATATTTGTGTGCCCATCTACTAAACATATAAAGTCTATCTCGCAATGTATTTTGTTTTTGCTTTTGTTTTACTTCAAAAGATGGAGATTCTTCTTCTATTTTATTCTTATGTATTACTTGTTCATTCTGATGAGCATTTCTTTTCTTGGTGGTTTTATTTGTAGGCGTGTTTTTTTCAGTTAAAACAGAATTTTTTGCTTCAATTTCCTTGCGTTTCATGAAAAGTATTTCTTGTATTCTTTGGGCCGTTGCTAATTGGCTTTGCATAGTATTCAGCTGCATATCAAACAGCTCTTTATAAATCTGCTGTTCATTTTCAGATTTAGATGGTGAATTGTTTTGTAATATTTTTTCAGCGGGAATGTATGATTCTGCTTTCTCTTTAAATTTGTTTTTAGAAGATTCGCTAAGGTGTGTATTTTGGGCTAATACGTTTTTATAGGGTAATGTCGATCTATTGATATTTTCCAAATCCATTGCGCTTTGATAAAGACCTAGTCCTTCAATAAGGTCTGTTTCTAACACTGATTCTCCAGCATAAAATAAGCAATATAGAAAATCTTTACAATCAGGATCTGAAAAATAATTTTTTAGAATATCGTGATCTGTAAAATGTAAAGTCCATCCTTTTGACAAGTGTTGAATGTAGTTTTTTAATAAAAACTTAATAGCTACTCTAATGAAAATGCTAGGTGGACTGTTTGGATCAAGAATAGAAAGTAAGTAGAAGAATTTATTCCAATCAGGACAATGAAGAATTCTTTCATTATATAGTTTATGAAAATATTCATTTTTATAAACATAACGCCTATGTTGAATTTCATAATAATATTGCGAGGTACATAGAATTGAATCTTCTTGACTGATATTTGTCCATTCAACATGAATGATTGAATTCTTTAATGGACCATTATCGATAACCTTACTTGATCTTAAATACACATCTTGGAGATGAATCAATTTCCCCGTTTGTTCTTGTTGATTTGCTTCAAATTTTGCAAGTGTATCATCATAATATTTTTTTTCTCTAAAACATTTGTCAGCAGCTTCTTGATCATTAAGTTGGGGATCAAAAATATAAAAATAATAATCACGTGGTATAAAATCTTGACCTGGGGAAGGGATAGAATCACCCTTGAATAAAGCAT
>CAZPAA010000088.1:0-7503 GCA_964584425.1 uncultured Gammaproteobacteria bacterium
GTCCCCGCAGGACGGGAGCCCGTTTGGACGGTAGCCCCGATAAGAGTTTTGCCTCACTCAAACATCGAAGTTTGTTGAACGCCCCAAAAATAAACTTCGTCGCGTTTTCAAAAAAAAACGATCTAAATCCCCCACATTAATAATATTAAATTTGATCTTAAAAAATTTATTATATTTATTAGACACCACCCTATCTGTGGATAACGCTAAAAATCTATTACTTTTCATAAAGCTGCATATAATTTTACCCAGGGGGTAAGGTCGATTTATCATACTTGTTAACTTGTGGATAACTTTGCTTATCCAAAAAATTATCAAATTTGCCCAAATAGATCACAACTTAGATTGGAGTTTATTAACAGGTTTGCATTACCAAATAAATCCAGGGTACACTTGTCGTTTACATTTTGTGACGGATCACGGGGGCGTTTTATGTCAAGCACACATACTCTTTGGCAACAATGTGCTGATCACTTACAAAGTGAATTAACCCCGCAGGAATTTAATACTTGGATTAGACCCCTACAAGTTATTCTCAAAAACGAAGCCGTTTGTTTATTAGCGCCTAATCGCTTTGTGCGTTCTTGGGTTGAAAAAAATTACTTTGAAGAAATAAAAAAAATATTTCAGACTTTGACTCAAGGGAATTCACCGACTGTGTTGTTGGAGGAAGGGAGTTCTGCAATTGTTAATGTTGCCACTGTGTCAGAGCAAAAAACATCCACGCATGTACAAGCGTTTAGCAAAACGGAAGAAAAGATTCCAACCTATCCTAATAGTATTAATCCAGCGTTTACGTTTGAGAACTTTGTCGAAGGTAAATCCAACCAATTAGCACGCGCTGCAGCATCCCAAGTCTCGGCCAATCCGGGCGGGGCTTATAATCCTTTGTTTATTTATGGGGGTGTGGGTCTTGGTAAGACACACTTGATGCATGCAATTGCCAATTTAATTTTGAAAAATAATCCGAATGCAAAGGTGATTTATTTACACTCCGAGCGTTTTGTAGCAGACATGGTGCGTGCGCTGCAAAGTAATATGATTAATGAATTTAAGCGGTTTTATCGATCGGTTGATGCGTTGTTAATTGATGATATTCAATTTTTTGCGGGGAAGGAACGCTCGCAAGAAGAGTTTTTCCACACATTCAATGCATTACTTGAAGGCCAGCGCCAAGTGATTTTAACCAGTGATCGGTATCCTAAAGAAATTACTGGGGTTGAAGAGCGCTTAAAATCACGATTAGGCTGGGGATTAACTGTTGCTATCGAGCCGCCAGAGCTCGAAACGCGGGTAGCTATTTTAATTAGCAAGGCTGAAAAAGCGGGTATTGTGATCCCGCACGAGGTGGCTTTTTTTATTGCGAAGCGTGTGCGATCTAATGTGAGAGAGCTAGAAGGCGCACTTAAACGGGTAATGGCTAATGCACAATTTACCGGTAAAGAAATCACCACGGAGTTTGTACGTGAAGCGCTTAAAGATTTATTGGCACTGCAAGATAAATTAGTCACGATAGAGAACATTCAGAAAACTGTTGCTGAGTACTTTAAGATTAAGGTTTCCGATCTGTTATCTAAACGCAGAAGTCGATCTGTTGCAAGACCTCGGCAGGTGGCAATGGCATTAGCCAAAGAATTGACTAATCATAGCTTGCCAGAGATAGGGGATGCGTTTGGTGGGCGGGATCATACTACTGTTATCCATGCTTGTCGGATGATTAAGAGTTTATTGGAGACGAATGCGAATATCCAGGAAGATTGGGCTAATTTGTTGCGCTCGTTGTCTAGCTAGGTGGTTAAGAAGATTATGAATATTACTCTTAAACAGGATTTATTACTTAAGGCGCTCCAGGTTGTGGCTGGGGTGAGTGATAAAAAACACCAAAAACCTATTCTTGGAAATGTGTTGATCATCGCCGAAAATGGTAGAATTTCTTTTATTTGCTCCGATCAGGATTTGGAGTTGATTACAACAGTGGTTGATGCCTCTATTGAAGAAGAGGGGGCGATTACGGTTTCTTGTCGGAAGTTGCATGATATTTGTCGTAGTATTCCAGAGCAGAGCTTAATTAGTATTACGACAGAAGAGACGCGGGTTTTAGTGCGGGCTAATCGTAGCCGTTTTACTTTGGTGGGGTTGGCGGCGGCGGATTTTCCTGTGGCGCAATTGTCGTCTTCGGGGAAGCGTTATCAGGTTCATCAGCAAATATTGCACGATATGATTCAGAATACGCATTTTGCTATGGCGCAGCAAGATGTTCGTTATTACTTAAATGGCATGTTATTTGTGTTTAATCCTGGCTTGCAAGTTGTGGTTGCGACCGATGGACATCGGCTTGCTAAAACAAAAAACCTTAACAATCAACAGGTTGGAGGCGTTGAGCAGCAGGTAATTGTTCCACGGAAAACCATTACTGAGCTGTTAAAGCTGATGAGTTCAGATCCTAAGGATTTGGAAATTCAAATTGAAGAAAACCATATTCAATTTATTCACCCACAATTTACCTTAACGTCGAAGCTGATTGAAGGGCGTTTCCCGGATTATCATAAAGTGATCCCATTAAATACAGAATATCAGGTGTTAATTAACAAAGACTTGTTAAAACAATCCCTTATGCGCGTGGCTATTTTATCCAATGAAAAGAATAAAGGGGTGCGTTTTCTGTTTAATAACAATAGCTTAGTAATAGAGGCACAAAATCCAGAACAAGAGCAAGCAGAAGAAGAGTTAGAAGTGGAATATTCAGGTGCTACCATCGAGGTAGCGTTTAATGCGCATTATATTTTAGATGTTTTAGGTACTTTACCCTCAGAAATAGTAAATTTTGCCTTTTCAGATCCTAAAAACAGTGTGTTACTGTCTGCACATCAAGATGAGCGCGCGAGCCAGAGTCAATATGTGGTAATGCCGCTCAGGCTTTAACATGCTGCAAACGCTTTATATCCAATCTTTACGTAATCTAGTCGAAACTGAACTGGAATTTTCGCCTATTAATGTGTTTTTTGGGGATAATGGTAGCGGCAAGACAAGTATTCTAGAGGCCATCTATCTGTTATCCACAGGACGATCTTTTCGAGCAGTGCATACGCATGTGATTCAGCACGGTGCCCCCGCATTATATTTACGCGGCCTTGTCGTGAGTCCTGAGGGTGCTGAAATTAAAGTGGCACTGCAAAAATCCCGAAATAATGCGCATATTATCAAATGTAGCGGGCAAGAAGTGCCTAGTATTGCTGAAATTGCAAAACATTTACCCGTCCAGGCGCTACATTTGCTGAATTATCAATTATTACAGGCATCCCCTGATGCGCGACGCAAACAATTAGACTGGGGAGTGTTTCACGTGAAACATTCTTTTTTGGAGCAGTGGCGCACGTTTAACCAACTGCTTAAACAAAGAAACGCGGCGATAAGGCAGCAACAAACGCATTGGATGGGGTGGGATGAATTGTTAGCGCAAGCGGGAGAGGCGGTGCATCAACTGCGTCAGCAAGTATGTGAGGGTTGGTTTCCTTATGCGCAACGAATGATTGCAGATTTATTAAGCTTTACCGATATTACTCTGGAGTATGCGCCAGGTTGGGATACCTATACGGGATTATTTGATGTTTTTAACCAAAATATCCCAAGAGATCTGGCATTGGGTTATACCTACAATGGTCCACAACGCGCAGATTTAGTTATAAAAACCCAAGGACGCATTGCGCAACATGTTTTATCGCAAGGCCAACAAAAAAGCGTCGTTGCAGCACTGCAATTGTCGCAAAGCGCATGGGTCTATGAACAAACAGCGGCGCAAGGTGTACTTCTAATCGATGATTTACCCGCAGAATTAGATCTACGCGCGCAACAACAAATTATGCGACTACTATCACAGCTTAATTTACAAGTTTTTTTTACTTGCGTAGAAAAAAGTACGGCAAAACATTTTGCGGAGACATTGAATGCAAGATTGTTTCACGTGGAACATGGAGTGGTGCGCGGCGTTTGACGATTGTGTTGTGGTGATTTTTTTCGCTTCGGGATATTTTGGAAAGAGGCAAAACTCTTTTCTGGCTTCGGTGTTTCGGAGTGCGGCAAAACTCTAACCTCGTAAATGAGCCAAACGAGTGACATGGGGGCTTTTTCAAAAGTTTTGCGTTAGGCTTTGCTAGCCCACTTTTGAAAAAGCGCCCATGTCACCCGGTTGGACGGTAGCCCAGATAAGAGTTTTGCCTCTTTCCCAAACACCGAAGCTCAAATAGAGTTTCCCCCATTCAACCCCCCGCTAACTCCTTATTTATGATATAATAATTCCTCTTTTTACCCGGCTTCAGGAGTTATTATGACAACCACCCAAGGCGCAACTTATGATTCTACGAGTATTAAAGTACTCAAAGGCCTAGATGCGGTCCGCAAACGTCCAGGGATGTATATTGGTGATACCGATGATGGTTCAGGCTTGCACCATATGGTGTTTGAAGTGGTTGATAACAGTATTGACGAAGCTTTAGCGGGTTATTGTACGACGGTCGATGTGATTATTCACACCGATAACAGCGTGACGGTCAGAGATGATGGTCGTGGAATCCCTGTAGATATTCACGAAGAAGAGGGTCGTTCTGCCGCAGAAGTCATTATGACGGTATTGCACGCTGGCGGTAAGTTTGATGATAATTCTTATAAGATTTCTGGCGGCTTACATGGCGTGGGTGTTTCTGTGGTTAATGCGCTTTCAGAAGAGCTCAGGTTAACGATCTATAAAAATGGTACGGTTTATCAACAGTTTTATGCGGAAGGCGAACCGCAAGCGCCACTTAAAGCAATTGGCGAAACGGATGAACGCGGGACAGAGATTCGATTTAAGCCCAGCAGCAACACCTTCACCAATATTGATTTTAATTATGATGTGCTGGTAAAACGCTTGCGCGAGCTGTCATTCCTAAATTCGGGTGTTTGTGTCCGTGTGTTTGATGAGCGGACGGGCCGTGAAGATACCTTTGAGCATGAAGGTGGCATAAAAGCGTTTGTCGGCTATTTAAATCACAATAAAACGCTTATTCACACCGATGCTTTATATATTAAAACCGAAAAAGAAGGGATTACCGTCGAGGTTTCATTGCAATGGAATGATAGCTTTCAAGAAAATATTCTATGTTTTACTAATAATATTCCCCAACGCGACGGCGGCACGCACTTGGCAGGTTTTCGTGGTGCATTAACCCGGACGCTGAATAACTATATTGAAAAAGAAGGCTTTGCAAAGAAAGCAAAGATTAATACCGTGGGCGATGATGCAAGAGAAGGCTTAACCGCAGTATTATCGGTCAAAGTGCCCGATCCGAAGTTCTCTTCACAAACTAAAGATAAATTGGTGTCATCAGAAGTGAGAGCGGTGGTCGAGTCCGCATTAGGCGATTATTTACAAGAGTTTTTACTAGAAAATCCGCAACAAGCGAAATCCATAGTCGCAAAAATTATTGATGCCGCACGCGCACGTGAAGCAGCGCGCAGAGCACGAGAAATGACGCGACGTAAAGGCGCGCTCGATATTGCCGGATTACCTGGAAAATTAGCCGATTGCCAAGAACGTGATCCTGCTTTATGTGAATTATATCTAGTTGAGGGTGATTCCGCGGGCGGCTCTGCAAAACAAGGTCGAAATCGGCATAATCAAGCGATTTTACCGCTTAAAGGTAAAATTCTTAATGTTGAAAAAGCACGTTATGACAAAATGCTGCAATCGCTAGAGGTGGGAACGCTTATTACTGCCCTTGGTTGCGGAATTGGCCGCGAAGAATTTGATATCAGTAAGCTGCGTTATCATCACATCATCATTATGACCGACGCTGACGTCGATGGCTCGCACATCCGTACCCTATTACTTACCTTTTTCTACCGACAAATGCCGGAATTAATCGCATCCGGGTTCTTATATATTGCACAACCACCGCTATATAAGGTGAAAAAAGGTAAACAAGAACAATATATTAAAGATGATGATGCATTAGAAGCTTTTTTAGTTGAATCTGCACTCGAAGATGCCCGCTTACATGTGAATGCACACGCACCCGCAATCAGCGAACTGGCCTTCGCCGAATTAGTCAAACAATATATGGGTGCGCAAAAATTAATCACGCGTTTAGCGCAAATGTATCCCAAAGAAGTGCTATCTGCATGCATGGATTTACCCGTCTTCTCTGTGGACGCGTTGACTAACGAAAATGAAGTTCAGTCTTGGTTAAATACGCTAGAAGAAATGGTTAAAGGTAAAGCACATGCACACACCGAATTTATTTTTTCAATCGACCTCGATGAAAAAAACCAACATCACATTCCAAAAATTATTCGACAAGTGAATGGTAGCGCGAGAAGCTTCAAATTAAGAGCTGATTTCTTTAAATCTAAAGAGTACGTACAGCTGATGGAGCTCGGTGCAAAAACTAAAGAATTATTAGAGCCAGGTGCGTTTATTTTACGCAAAGAGAAAAAGCAAGGTGTGAATAATTTTGAAGAACTGATTGATTGGTTGTTAAAAGACGCAAAACAAGGTCTAAAAATTCAGCGTTATAAAGGTTTAGGTGAAATGAACCCCGAACAACTCTGGGAAACAACCATGGATCCCACAACAAGACGTATGATGAAAGTCAAAGTCCAAGACGCAGTCGCTGCAGATCAGTTATTCACCACGCTGATGGGCGATAATGTAGAACCTAGACGAGAATTTATCGAAGAGAACGCCCTGATGACAGAGAACCTTGACGTATAGCCTGGAGAACCTTGCCAAAGCAATCCACCTAAGAAACTTTGCAAAAGGTTTATTTTTTGGTAGGATGTTGTCCAAATTAGGAGCGTTGTATGGCAAAATCACTCACAAGAATTAATGGTCTTCTCAATCGCTTATTTGTGGGCCAGGCCCTGGAACAGCAAGTGTATACGGTTTCTGCGCAAAAACGTGAGGAGATTGCTGATTTTTTTGAAGAAGAACTCACAAAATTTTATGCACACAAATCAGAACCATTTAATGCAACAACCAAATAAACAGGCATTAAACGAATCGGTGAAGGTCTTATTCCCAGCTACAGAAGAAGGTTTTGAGAGAAACCGGGCGCTGGTTGTACGGCACATCGTGCAAATTTTTGAAAAGTTATCACTGACCCCTGAAGAGGCGAAGCAACGGTTTTCAGAGAATTTTATGTCAAATAGGAATCTCGCTCAGTTGCTGGATAAATTGCAGAAAGCTAAGCAAGCCGTGCAAACCGATGATCCGACAATGCAGCGTTTTCAAGAAGCCATTCTTGAAATCCATAAAAGTTCTCAGACTTTTCTCCTAGGCGTTGGTGAACAACTGAGCTCTTACCTTTCCCCTTCAACAATCCAAGAATTTGAGAGTTATAATTTAGCTTTGTCTGAGTTTTCTGAACGACAATAATCGCATTGCTAAAAATCGTGCTAACGTGGTTTTTCCTGTTTGTCTTGGTCACATCAAGATGGTCCACTAATCATCCCTATGTTTATCCAACA
>CAZPAA010000089.1:0-7494 GCA_964584425.1 uncultured Gammaproteobacteria bacterium
AAAATAATTTTGGGGGGATAAAAGAGGCAGTAAATGTCAATTGCAAGGGATTTTTATTAGTTTTAGGTTTGATGCGTTTTAGCATATTATCAAAAGGTTCAATTTCAAATTCACCATTTTTTCTTTTTCTATCAGTTGATTTGATATTTTTTTGTTCTTCTTTTTCTTTTTCCCTCTCAGCCTCTAATATTTTTTCTTGAACTTCTTTAAGCTCCTTAGCATTTAATTTGGCTTGATTATCTTGTTTTTTTCGCTTTTGATACTCAATATGCATTAATACCAGCGGTCCGCTTTTTCTTTTTAAACTCTCCAGCTCGCTGAGAATTTGTTCAAACCTGGAAGGTGGGTTTGCTCTAAACCATAACTGTGCAATCGGTTGGCCGGGTGCTTCGGGATTATTATTGTTGTTATTATTAACGGGCTCGAGATTGTTCAACTCAATTTTTAATGATTGCAATATTTTACGATCTACTTGCGTGCAAATAAAAGCATCCGAAAAAAGTTCATCTGCCAGTTTTTTGTCTGTACGTAATAGAGCAGACAAATGGAATTTTAGATTGATATTGCTACTGGTTTTTTGTAAAAAATCTTCAGCAGAGGGAACTGGATATACCTTATCCTTAAGCAGCGCAATGATTTTATTTAATAAGTCGTCAATTGGTTTTTTCCAAGATAAGACCTTTTTAATCACATCTTCTAATTTTTTATCTTTATTTGGACCGACAAGATGGTTGGGAATGCCGTTTTGCTGGCAATATTTTTTTAGTTGTTCAGCAGATAATATATTGACATTGACAGACGAATGCTTGTTGTCATAAATATCTTTGGTATGGAGCATTGAATTTAATTCTTTCAATATTGACTTGTCTATTTTTCCTTCTTTATCCCATTGTTTAATTTTATCTCTATCAACGGTATCCAATGCATCGGGATGGCTCATCAATAAATATAAAAAAGCTTCCATTTTGTTATTTATGATTGCAATCATAATGGGTGTAGAGCCATTTTGGTTTTTAGCTAGAATATTAGCTCCATTATCTAAAAGTATTTTAATGCAATCAATCTTTCCTTTTCTCGCTGCATCATGCAAAGCAGTCCAGTCATGTTTGTTTTTTTCATTAATATTCAGTTGATGGCTATCTTTATATTTCAGAAAAAACGCAACGCTTTGTGTATTGCTTACAGCTGATGCTAGCATAAGGGGTGTTGTACCTTTTTTATTTTTAGCATGAATATTAGCACCATTAGCTAAAAGCATTTCAATAATATTATTGTTTCCTGCTTGAGCTGCATGGTGCAAGGCTGTTTCGTTCTCGTTATCTTGATCATTAATTTTAAGATGAGCTTTATAATCCAGGAGCATTTTAACGACTCCGGCATGACCATTTATTGCCGCTAACATAAGTGGTGTTGTACTCTCGCTATTTTTAGCATTGATATCAGCGCCATTATCGAGAAGTAATTTAATAATTTCCAGATTTCCGATGTCTACTGCATCATGTAAAGCAATCCAGTCATTGTTATTTTTTTCATTAATATTCAGGTGACGACTGTCTTTATATTTCAGAAGCGTTTCAACGGCTTGCTTGTTACCAGACGCTGATGCCCTCATAAGTGGAGTGGAGCCACGTAAAGTTTTAGCATTGATATTAGCATTATTTATAATTAGTATTTCTGTGCATTCTATATATCCATTTTCGGCTGCTTTGTGCAGGGCAGTTTTTCCATCTTTGTCTTTGTAGTCAACGTTAGCTTTATTTGCAACAAGAATTTTAACAGCCTCAATCGCATTTTTAGCCACTGCAAAATAAAGTGCTGTTTTGTCATTTTTGTTTTGTGCATTAATATTAATAGTTTTTCCCTGACTGCTACTGAATAATGTGTTGATAACATCACTCTGGTTCTCGATTGCAGCACACATTAATGGTGTTCTTTTTGATAAGTCGCGCTGATTAATATCGATTTTACAGATATCGACAAAGTATTTAACAATCTGAGTTCGACCTTTTTTACAGGCATAGTGCAGGGGAGGAATTGTATCCAATATTTCATCTGGGTCGATTTTTAATGGTGCGATGGTATGGCAATTTTGGGGAGTAATGATTTGTTTTATTGCATCAAGATTGTTAGCATCGATAGCCTCAATGATGGCTTTTTCATGGCTACTATCGAGTGTCTTTGCTCGGTGTAGGGCAAAATACGCTATGATTTTTTCATATGAATCATCTGCTTTGGCCTTGGCTTTTGCATATTCTTCTGCAGTCCGTTTATCCTTATCTTTCAGTTCTGTATCAGCGCCTCGTTCAAGCAAAAAGTTCACGATAGACGCCTGGCCGTCGCAGGCAGCCAAAATGAGTGCGGTTTTGCCTTCTTTATCTTGGGCATTGATATCGGCTTGATAATTCAGGAGCACTTCTAAGCTATTAATTTTTCCAACATTTACTGCAGCGAGCCAAGCTGTATCGATATTTTCATCTGAAATTTTAAGTTTGACTTTGTATTCTAATAAAAGTTTTACAATATTTGCGTAGCCGTATTTCACCGCCAGAGTCAATACATTTTCACCGAGATTAGCCTGCTGTTGTTGAGGTAACTCTAGGAGCAAGGATAATACCTTGGAATAATCTCCAACCTTTATCGCTTCTAACAATTGCTGCATTCACTGCCTCTACTTTGAGTAGCTTATAAATAATCATAGTGATAGTAACATAACTTAAATTAAACAACAAGAAATTTATAAGACACCCATAAATTTGACTGAAAAATTTAAGAGGGAAATTTAAAGAAACCACAAAATTCATTGCTTTTTCGACATCCAAAGCAATCAGGGACCTATCGCTAATAGTTTTGCACAATGAGTAATAGGGAGTGTATATTTCCATCGCACTTGAAGATGCGAACTTCGTCATTGCGAGCGTAGCGCGGCAATCCAGGTTTTGTGCTCAATTTTGTATCGAACCTGGATTGCCGCGCTACACTCGCAATGACGGGATTCGCAATTTCAAGTGTAACGGGTATATAGAATGTATTTTTATCGTTTTTAAAAATAGTTCGATATTGCTTGTAGATTAGATGCTTATAATTTGTTTTTAAGATCTCATTTTCGGGGCGCTGAAATTGTAATTTCAACTTGGAATGTCGTTTTCATCTTTGAACTGCTTTATAAATTCTTTTGCATCCATTGTACGATTTGCTTTTATATCTTCCTCTGCTGCCTGCAGTAAAGCAGCCATATTTTGCGCCATGATTAATTTCTCAAATAAATGGACATCCATCATGACTGCGTTTGCTTTGCCATTTTGTGTGAGCACAATGGGGCGGCCTGTTTCATGCATTTGGTCAAGTAGTGCTTTGGTATTGCGTTTGAGCTCGGTAATTGAATGGATGTCTTTGCTGGGGATTATATTAATTTATTTAGCTCTCTGATATCAGATAACGTGGTAAATGTAGCACTATAAAGAGTGTTATGCAAGAGATGCTTTGGTGTTTCAGTTAAAGGGATGCTAATTTTGAAGTATTTACCTTGGTTAACAGAGGCTGCTTCTCTTCTGTGTAGGACTGCTGCTCGTCATCAGTAGCCTTTTGATGAGCGTTATTCGCGGTATTAGTCACCAGCTTTTGCGTATCCGAATGTTCCATTTTATCTAACAATTCACTCAACTTCGCATATCTTTCTTCTGAAGCATTATGTGCTTTATGATATTGGCGAGATAATTGATAGCCGATCATCACAATACCTGCAATCACAGCAAGTATGACAAATACGGCAATGATAGGCCAGGTGATCGGGCTGGATAAACCTAAGATTAGGGCAAAGCCAGCAATGGCACTTAGACTGACAGAGCCGCCAATCCCAACATAGGAACAGGCTTGCTGACCGACTTTGAATACTCTGTGTGCATGTCTTTCTTCTAGGGTTTGGTATTCCTTTCTTTTTTCGCGGAGGTATTCAAGGGTAGTATTGATTTTAGATTCGTTATTTTCATCAATTACTTTTTCATTAAATTTTGCATATTGCTTAATGGTTTCTGTATTTTCTGTATAAAATTGTAGCAAGTTTTCTGTTGGAAGCTCAGGTTTAATATAAGCATTAATTTCTTTCCATTCTTTAGGTAATTTGGGTGCGAAATAGGTTTCTGCATTAAAAATGGTTCCGACGAGAGTGGTTTTACCGGAATTGAATTGATCTATTTTTGCTAGTTCTTTTTCAAATATATTTTCTTGTGCAGGTGTTAAAAAATTATTTCTTTTTTTTTCTGCTAATTTTTTTAAAAATTGATATTCATTGACCTTATGCGTGCGAAATATATCAGCTTTATTATTTTTAAAAAACGCAATTTCTTTCGGATGTTTTGCTTCCCAAGCATCTAACTCTACTTGACTATCTTTCAGCAATTTTCTGATTTTATAATTTAAATCGCCATTCTCATTTCGAATCATATTAAAGGCCATTGCTGCAAAGACAACAAAAACGATTGCAGCAACAATCGCCAATCCTGGAGGGGAGAGTAATAATGCACCCAATGCAGCAGCAGATAAGCCTACAATAATCGCATAGGCACTTAAAACTACAATGTAACTGAGTAAGATCCAGGCAAGGGTGGCAATTGCAGCGATAGAAGAATTTTTGGTACGCTTAAATTGATCTATTTTCCAGTTGATACGTTCTAATTCATTATCAAGTTGAGTGCGGGCTTTGACGGTATAATAATGTGTGCTGTTTTGATCTTCTAGTAAATAATAAAAAAGAGTTCTTTGATATTGGATCTCAGCGAATAATTCTTGAATTTTTTCGTCTTCTATTCCTTTATCTTTTAAATATTTTTTTTGAATATTGAGTAAATCGTCATTGCTTGCATGAGCAAGTTCGTTAGCATGTAGCTCGTTTAGAATATTTCGCGTTGTCTTTTCATCTTTTCCAATAATGTCTTTGCATTTTGATACAAGCAGATAAGATAATCTTTCATTTAATGGTTTATTATAATTGGCTTCAAGAAAGTAAACTTTATAGCCTGCTTGTAATGTGACCGATTCTTCTATGCCTTTGGATTGAATGTGAATTTTATCTAGTTTTATTGATAGCTCATCGGAATCTTTTCCCGCGCTAATAATTGGGACATGGATATTATTATTTTCTTTTTTAAGTCCAGTGGGTTTTCCATCTGGAAAACTTATGTTAAGGTACGATGTCTCGTCTAAATTCTTTCCGCTATTAATTTTTTTGTTGATCAAAAATTCCAATTTTTTATCGGCATATTTAGCTGACTTTTTTCTAACAAATTCAAATTTATCATTCCAGATTTTCAATAAAATAATTTTTTGCGCGAGGTTGATGCTTTCTTTTTGTTGCTCTTCAATTAGAGCGCTATCATGTTTTAATAAAACTTTGATAACATTTATAGTGTTTTGTTTAGGATCGACTTCAGTGTTGATGCTAATATTTTCTACCGCACCAGTAATTTTAATTTCGTTGAGTATCTTTCTATCTTCTGGCTCTAGTCCTTCATATAAAGCTTCAGCTTCAAGCTGATAGTAGATCTCATTATTTCGGTCATGAAACATTTCTTCGCGCACACTGTATTTTTCCTCACGACCTTTAGCAACGGTATGAAGTAACATTGCACCAAGAAGGTTGCCAGGTACGATGGGTAATAAATGGAGTGCTTCAGCAGCACCCATTATAGCTACCGCTAAAGCGTCGGCTATTTCTGTGGTTATAGTCATCCCCTTGCTTACTTTAGAATGCTTATGGGCATAGGGATAAAATAGGTATGTATTCGGCATAGTGTAATTATACCAAGTAAGTATTAAGACTCTGTTAAGGATCGAGGAGATAGCTTAGAATAAGTTATTGTTTTAAATATAAAAAAATAACTTTTTATGACTTGACCACCCGGTCAATTCTTTGCAATAAGGTCAATAACTCACGCATTTGCCCTAATGGCCAAGCATTGGGGCCGTCGCTTAAGGCTTTTGCGGGGTCTGGGTGGGTTTCCATGAAAATGCCGGCAATGCCCACAGCCATGGCCGCGCGGGCTAAAACAGGAACAAATTCGCGCTGGCCGCCGGAAGAGGTGCCTTGGCCGCCGGGTAGTTGGACGGAGTGGGTGGCGTCGAATACTACGGGGCATCCGGTTTCACGCATAATAGCAAGTGATCGCATATCTGAAACCAAATTATTGTACCCAAAGCAGGCGCCGCGCTCGCAGACCATGATTTGTTCATTGCCGGTGGCTTTGGCTTTTTTGACCACTTGCAGCATATCGTGAGGCGCTAAAAACTGACCTTTTTTGATATTGACCGGTAAACCTTGCTTTGCAACATTTTGGATGTAATTGGTTTGACGGCATAAAAATGCAGGCGTTTGTAAAACATCAACGACGCTTGCAACTTCATGCAAAGGCGTGTCTTCGTGCACATCAGTTAAAATCGGCACGCCAATTTGAACTTTTACTTTTTCTAAAATTTTCAGCCCTTGTTCAATCCCAGGCCCACGAAAATTTTCATGCGAAGAACGATTGGCTTTATCAAAAGAAGATTTATAAATAAAGGGAATTTGTAGAGCATCGGTGATTGCTTTTAATTCACCCGCCGTATCGAGTGCCAGCTGTTCACTCTCAATGACACAAGGACCTGCGATTAAAAAAAATGGTTGATTTGCACCCACTTCAAAATTACAAAGTTTCATGTTTAACCTTCTGGATGTGGGTTTGCTGATATTTTAATGCGGCCATGATAAAACTGTTAAACAAGGGATGTCCATCGCGTGGATTTGACGTAAATTCTGGATGGAATTGGCAGCCAATAAACCAAGGATGGGTTGGGTATTCGATCATTTCAACCAAATGTCCATCACTAGAATAAGCGCTTACGACTAAACCCGCTGCTTCTAATTGCGGCAATAACTTTGCATTCACTTCATAACGATGACGATGACGCTCGGAGATTAAGGTTTTGTCATAAACTTTTGCAGCTAAAGTATGGGGGATCATTTCCGCCGCTTGTTTACCCAGACGCATGGTGCCGCCTAAATCATCGTGGGCTTTGCGGGTTTGACGCTCGCCGCGTTCGTCGGTCCATTCTGTCACTAATGCAATCACCGGATGAGGAGTTTTGGAGTTAAATTCAGTGCTATCAGCATCTTTCATATTGGCTAAATTCCGCGCGAATTCGATTACTGCGACTTGCATCCCTAAACAAATCCCTAGAAATGGCACGCGATGTTCACGCGCATATTGCACGGTCATGATTTTGCCTAAAATACCACGATGGCCAAAGCCGCCAGGGACTAAGATCGCGTCTAAATCTTTTAATAAATCGGTGCCTTGTTTTTCAATTTGTTCTGAATCGATAAACTTAATATTCACGCGTGCTTTAGCTGGGATACTGGCATTCATCAAGGCTTCGTTGATCTAGTTATAGGCGTTGGATAACCGTACCTATTTACCGGAAACTCCAAGTTTTCAATGTGTGTTTGTGTTCGTTCAACTAATT
>CAZPAA010000090.1:0-7486 GCA_964584425.1 uncultured Gammaproteobacteria bacterium
AAACATTCCCTTTCACCCTAATAGTCCTGATTCTGCAAGTAAAGCAGCCTTTTATCATTTGGTTCGCGCATACCACCATACGTATCATCTTCCTGTAGTCACAACGCATTGTTCAAATAATTATGGTCCTTATCAACACCTGGAAAAATTAATTCCTCGGATGATTGAGCATGCCCTGTGTGGAAAAGCGTTGCCTATTTTTGGTGACGGCAAAAACGTACGCGATTGGTTATACGTAAGTGATCATTGCGCCGCGATTAGAAACGTCCTCGCAGTGGGGCGAATAGGACACACTTATAATATTGGCGGCTGGAATGAAAAAACCAATCTAGAAGTCATACATACTCTTTGTGAAATTTTAGATGAACTTCGCCCGAGAGCTGATAAACAAACTTATAAAAAACAGCTGAGTTTTGTCCCCGATCGCGCAGGTCATGATTTGCGCTATGCCATTAATGCAGATAAGATGGAGCGAGAATTAGGGTGGAGGCCAAAAGAAACTTTTGCGACAGGGATCCGCAAAACTGTACACTGGTATCTTAATAATCAAGATACCTGGGGGAAAAATCTATGAAAATTTTAATCTTGGGTGTGAATGGACAAGTAGGATTTGAATTACTGCGTACACTTGCGCCCTTGGGTGAAATTATTCCTTGTAATCGTGCATGCGCAAATTTAGAAAATTTAATCGAACTTGAGACTTTTATCCGCAAAACGGCGCCGGATGTCATTGTCAATGCGGCTGCCTATACCCAAGTCGATAAAGCTGAATCGGAACAAGATTTAGCGCAGCTGATTAATCGCGATGCAACCCACGTGATGGCAAAATTGGCAAAAGAATTAAATGCGTGGTTGATATATTATTCTAGTGATTATGTGTTTGATGGTGAAAAGTTGGGCCTTTATGATGAAGAAGATGCCATTAATCCTCTGAGTGTTTATGGAAAAACAAAAGCATCTGGTGAGGAAGTCATACGCGCAACTGGTTGTAAGCATTTAATTATTCGTACCAGTTGGGTATACAGTCTTCGCGGGCATAATTTTGCGCGCACCATTTTGCGTTTAGCAAAAGAACGTGAGCAATTAACCATTATTAATGATCAGATTGGTGTATTGACCAGCGCTGATTTAGTGGCAGATATCACCGCGCTGATGTTGTATCGCATCAAATGGGATGAATCGTTTAAACATTTTTCAGGCGGTACTTATCATATTACACCACAAGGCAAAACCAGTTGGCATGGATTTGCCAGTTACTTATTACAACGTGCGGTTGAACGCGGGATATTTTTTAAAACCAAACCTGAAAAAGTATTAGCCATCACGACAGATCAATATCCATGTGCTGCAAAAAGACCGAAAAACTCCATGTTAAACACACAAAAAATATGTATCCAATTTGGTGTGCAATTGCCGCATTGGCAAGTGCACGCGGACCGCTTTTTATCACAGACTTTTTTATAGGGAAGATAATGAACCGAAAAGGAATTATATTGGCGGGGGGCTTGGGGACGCGACTCTACCCTGTGACACGCGTGATCTCTAAACATTTATTACCTATTTTTGATAAACCGATGATTTATTACCCGCTGGCAACTTTGATGTTAGCTGGGATCCGTGAGATTTTAATTATTTCAACGCCGAGAGATTTGCCCATGTATCGGGAGTTATTAGGTAATGGGCACCAATGGGGTATTAATTTACAATATGTATTGCAGCCATCGCCTGATGGCCTGCCTCAAGCCTTTACTTTAGGGGAAGCTTTTTTGGCGGGCGCCCCTTCAGCTCTTATTTTAGGGGACAATATTTTTTTTGGTAACGATTTACGCGTTTTACTAAAAAATGCAGATAAAAATAGATCAGGTGCCACCGTGTTTGCTTATCATGTCAGTGATCCGGAGCGCTATGGCGTAGCAGAATTTGACAAAAAAGGCCGCGTGTTAAGCTTGGAAGAAAAGCCGCAGCACCCAAAGTCTAATTATGCAGTTACGGGATTGTATTTTTATGATGAAAGGGTGATTGATTATGTTCGTACGTTAAAACCTTCTGCGCGTGGGGAGCTTGAGATCACCGATTTAAATAATTGTTATCTAAAGGCCAAAGCACTGACTGTGGAGTTGATGGGACGAGGCTTTACATGGCTTGATACAGGGACCCATGAAAGCATGCTTGAAGCGCATCAATTTATTCAGGCCACGGAACATCGACAAGGCCTAAAAATCGCCTATCCGGAAGAAATTGCATTTAAGCAACAGTGGATCTCTCACGCGTCACTGGAACAAATTGCTTATCAACTGAAAAAAACAAATTATGGTGCTTATTTATACCAAATATTAGAAGAGGAACTACAGTATGAAAGCAGTAGCACTTGCCATACCTGAGGTGATATTAATTGAGCCTCGGGTATTTGAAGATGAGCGAGGATTTTTTTTTGAAAGCTTCAACCAAAAAGCTTTTGATGACATCATTGGCAGATCGGTTACATTTGTCCAAGATAATCACTCTAAATCTGTTCGCTATGTATTGCGTGGACTTCATTATCAACTCTCCCCCATGGCACAAGGCAAATTAGTCCGTGTCGCACAAGGTGAAATTTTTGATGTGGCTGTAGATATTCGATTAGACTCACCTACATTTGGTCAATGGGTTTATGCTATTCTGTCTGCAGAAAATAAACGACAACTGTGGATCCCAGAAGGCTTTGCGCATGGGTTTATCACATTATCAGAAACAGCAGAATTGTTGTATAAAACCACAGCATTTTATAGCAAAGAGCATGATCGCAATATTCTGTGGAATGATGAAACACTCGCGATAGACTGGCCGGTAAAAACCGGGATTACACTCTCAGAAAAAGATAAACAAGCATCTTCATTTAAAGAGGCAGATTATGATAGATATTATTCCTGATTATATTGCGGTTAAATTAAGTCACAAAACATTGCTGACGTGGTTAACCATTTTATCGTGGTTAAATGGTTTGCGTTCGTTATTTTATCCTGACAAAGTATTACTCAAAGCACCTTATAAAGGTGAAAAAATCTTATTGATCGCTTTGTATGAAAAGGGTGAACTAAGGAAAGATATTAAAAACTTACTCAGCATAGCCAAGGCTAAAGGATTTTATGTTATTGGTGTTAACACTCAAAAAATATTAGATTATAAAAAAACTGCCGATTTATTTGATACCTATATCTGGCGCTATAATTTTGGTCGAGATTTTGGTAGCTATAAAACCGGATTTAAAAATCTATTCAAAAATAACATGCACAAAGATTGTCCTCGTCTTATTTTTTTAAATGACAGTGTATATTACGAACCAGTGCGTACGGCGAAGTTTATAGATGATTTAGAAAATACAAATATAGAAGTATTAGGTGCTACAGAAAATTATGAAATAGAACAACATTTAGGCTCTTTTTGTATTTCTATTTCAGGAAGAATACTAAGGCATAAAAAATTCTTCCGCTATTGGAACAATTATAGAAATAGTGATGTGCGTCCGACAGTTATACGACGTGGAGAAATGAAGCTATCTAAATGTTTAAAAAGAATAGCGATGAATACAGAAAATTTTTCTGCGCTATATTCCATGTCATTTTTAGCTAAAAAGATGGACGATCAAGATACTTTAAATGATATTTTAAAGTTTCTACGCAGAACTAGTATTCGTGCGTGGGTCACAATAAGTCCACCTAAAGTTTGGCAAGAATTCATACGTCAGTATTATACAACTAATCTTGATTTCGGACAGCCAATAAAAATAAAAACTAAATTTGATGATATGTTTTCTTATCACTCCGTTCATGATTTGTATAGCATGAAAGATTTTTTTGAAGAAAAATTAAAAATAAAAGATGAAAATTTGTTAAATAATATGAGTCGTTTCTTCTCTGCAATTATTCTTGCCGCGTTTAGAAGAGGTAGCCATATTCATCAAAATAATGCGATCTTATTGTTTTTAGGTATGCCGATTATCAAGTTGGATGGGTTTTTTCGTGGTCCATTTATGGAAGAGGATATTTTACTCCTCGGCTCACTTATGTCTGAAGAAAACAGAGATGAATTGTATCCAATATTATTTAATAAGTCTTATGGTGATGAGGTGTTATTTGGTTGGAAACGATGGCTGTTCCAGCATGGGTTTGTATAAGTTTACTTAGGGGATAGACGTGAGATTTTTTTTTACTTACATGATTATTTGTTGTATGGTTTTTCTAGTGCTCTGTTTTTTTACTCCACTAGGAAAATCATCCTTAGTCATGACTATAGATTCTAATATCAATGGAGAAACACAATTATTTTATTATCCAAAAGACAAAGAACCCACAGAAAAAAATTCTATCGTTAAATCTTTAGTGCCAGGAGAAAATCAATTATCTTTTGAGTTGCCTTTCTTACCCCAGATGCTGCGTTGGGATCCCAGCCAGCAAGATGCCAATATCATGCAAATTAAAAACGTTACTCTCCGTGCGGGGCTTTTTAATTTCTCTGTTGAGATGACAGCAATATCACCTGTTTTGGGGGTGAATGTGGTGGAAGTACAGCCCAGGGATTTAAAAATCGTAACCCACGGCACTGATCCACAAATGACAATTATTACCGCAGCAAATAAAGCCTTTCTATGGCAAAGTGTTATATTATTACTCGTTACATGTATCATGACCGGTTTTATATGGAAGTATTTATCTTTTTCAAGCAGGCGTATTCAACAATGCTTTGATTCCTTATGCGCTTGGTTTTATAAAGAACAAAATACGATTAAGTTTTTCCCCGTTTTTTTTCTCATCGCAGTATTTTTTTATTTTACAGAATTGGCCACTTTTACAATTTCAATAGATGATGAGATTTCTTTAGTAGCAAAACATTTTAGCGGTTGGATTGGACAAGGTCGATGGACAAATTATTTATTGTATGAATACCTTATTCCTCAAGGTGTTCTTCCTTATTTTCCACACCTTATGTTTGTTCTTGGAATTTCCCTTTCTTATTTGTTTGTTTTAAGAGCGCATGATCTCAAAGTCAATATGTATACTGTTGCGGTATTCCCTATATTTTGTGCTTTTCCAACATGGATATTAATTGCTGCATACCATGCAAATATTACCAGTGTAGCGTTAGGTATTTTGTTGCTGAGTATCGCTGTATATATATTTAGATGGTGTTTTATTGAGCGGCTGATAAAAGATAAAATCCTGAATGCCTCATATTTAACTGGAGTTTTCTGCATTCAATCTGTACTGATTGCAACAGCTCTAGGCACTTACCAGTCGCTTATTTTTGTATTTGCTTGTATGGGGCTCGGTATTATTTTGTTTATTGCACTCAATCAAACCATGAGTTTAACGAAGCTAATAAAAGCATTGGTGGGATTAGGTATTTTATTGTTTAGCAGTTTAATTATTTATTACATTATTAATAAGCTTGCTCTTTATTTAACAAATACTGAGGTGGGATATATTAATATTTTTTATAATCCACAATTGTTTTTAACTGCCCCCTTGTCTGTGATAGGTGATATTTTGCATGATATGCAAAAAGTTTATTTAGGGAGTTCCACGCTTTATGGCGCATCTTTAGGTGCTATAGGTGGATTGTTGGTACTGGGGCTCGGTACTATTCTGCTGAATCCGCAGAAGAGCGGTTATTTAATTTTGTGTTTTTTGATGATGCTGGCACCTTTTAGTTTACATGTTATCGCCGGTGGAAGTTACAGTTTACCGACGCGCTCTTTGTTGGCGGTTCCTTATGTTTTGTGGTTTTTTGCACTTTTGGCGGCAATGGATTTACGTCCTATCATTCGTGGCTTAGCGGCGATATTATTGATCATAGGCACTTTGCAAATGCTTTATATTATCAGTTTATATTCTGCTAATGCGCAAGTCGCTCAAAAGCATGATGAATTATTGGCGCAAAGTCTTTATCAAGAGATTGCTAAAGCGAATCCTTCGTTTAATAGAAATAAAATTTATCCGGTGTGTTTTTTTGGGGTGAAAACGGTGAAAACTTTCTACCCAAAAGAGTTAACTTCAGCTATAGGCGATTCTATTTTTTCAATGAATGAATCCAGACGATTTGTTTTTTATATGAATTTTTTAGGGTTTGATAACCTTGAAATACTTGAGGATGTTCGCTTTGATCCCTATTTTAAAACCATGCCGACTTGGCCTGCGAATGGCTCAGTTAAAGTGGTTGATGGTGTGACGCTGATAAAACTGGGAGAAAAATAGTCGTGATGAACAACGAGGTCCCGTTTTTTTCAGCTGAGGCGATACATACCGATATGGATTTAATGAGTCCGATCACCCGCGTCATTAGTCGGCATCGTTATATCTTGGGCGAAGAAGTTGCAGCTTTTGAAACGGAATTTGCACATTACACCGGGGTTGCACATTGTGTTACGGTGGCAAATGGGACAGATGCTTTGGAATTAGGATTGCGAGCTGTTGGCGTGCAAAGAGGCGATCAAGTATTGTTGGTTGCAAATGCTGGCTGTTATAGCGCTACCGCGTTGCATGCGATAGGCGCTATTCCTCATTATATTGAAGTGGATGCCATTACGCTCACCATGTCAGCAGAAAAAGTGAGAGAGGCTTTAGATATAAAACCGAAAGCCATCGTGGTAACCCATCTCTACGGTCAGCTGGCAGATATAACCTCTATTTGTGAAATGGCATCCTGCGCGGGTATTCCTGTCATTGAAGATTGCGCACAAGCGCATGGAGCGAAGCGTTATGGAAAATGTGCAGGCAGTTTTGCGCAAATCGGTTGTTTTAGTTTTTATCCAACTAAAAACTTAGGGGCATTGGGTGATGGGGGCGCGGTGGTGACAAATGATCCGCAGCTTTATGAAAAATTAATTCATCTGCGACAGTATGGATGGCAGAAAAAGTATTATGTCGAAGAGCCTTATGGACGCAATAGTCGATTTGATGAAATCCAAGCAGCGATATTACGAGATAAATTACCTTATCTTGATGGCGCTAATGATGCGCGGCGTATCATTGCTAAACAATATCAATCAGGATTAGAAGCATTGCCTGTAATTTGTCCGGCTTCTTTGGGCGAAGATCATGTGTTTTTTTCCTATGTGATACGTATAAAAAAACGAGATGTCTTTCGTCAATATTTAAATAGTCAAAAAATAAATACGGAGATTTATTATCCGGTCCCTGATCATTGGCAGAAGGCTTATGCTCATAAACAAAAAAATTATAGTTTGCCTATTAGTGAGGCGGCATGTGCAGAAGTGATTTCACTCCCCTGCTACCCTGGTCTCACAACAGCGCAGGTGAATCAAGTGATAGCAACGGTCAAGGATTATTTTGAAAATGCATAACGTGAATTTGAGCTTAATTATTCCCGTTTATAAGAATCAGGATTCTATCCCAGAATTATTGGATATATTAGATGGATTAAATGTGAGCCTGGGCGGCGCCTTAGAAGTAGTTTTTGTCATCGATGGCAGCCCAGATCAAAGCTATGA
>CAZPAA010000091.1:0-7466 GCA_964584425.1 uncultured Gammaproteobacteria bacterium
AGAGATGAGCCAAATTGGGCAACAGTGATATCAACAGGACTTGGGATAATAAAGGGCATACTTGGCGCCCATAATAATTCCGGATCCACATGCTGATAAATATAAATGTGCAAATTTTTAAGCCACGACAATAATGCAGAGGTACCGTTGACTGGGGGGGTAATCATTTCCAGCAAACTTTCAGAATAATCGGTAGTAATAAACGGATTCGTCAGGCTTGCGCCTAAAATTTCAGGGTGTGGTGTTTTTGCAATCTGTGCCGCTTCGGTTATGCGCAAATTTTCTTTTTCAATTCCGGTTAGCGTGCTATCCAATAATAATGATTGTGCGTGATGTTGATCTAAAATTTTTAAATATTTTTCTATAGTTTGCAGCAAAATTGAAATCCTTTTAGCTATACTGATCCACAAAGGATATACCAATCGATTGGAGATGACAAAGTGCGAGATTTCTTACCGGCCCAAGGAGTTGTCGATGCGACTTTATTATGGAAATGGGTTAGGTATTATGTAAATAACTGGCGCCTGAGTGGCAGTGCCACTGAATCGGTGTTAGGCGCACTTGCACAAAGTTATTGGCAAGGCGTCATTAGCTGGAACGAATTTTTAAGATGTGATCGTTTGTTAAATACCAGCGCCACCGAATCTCATCCCGTAAAACCTGCAACCGACTTAACCTTGGCCTTATCACACATTGGTAAGGTAATAGGTGGGCAATATAAAATTGTCGATATTCGTGGATTTGTTGATCAAGGGATTATCTTCCAAGCGCAAAATGGTGAACAAAATGTCTCGCTGCTTTGCTTGACCACCGATGCCGATACCACTGATGAAATCATCCGTCGTATCCCTGAAATGAATCATTATGCTGGGCACAGCGTTGTGAAAGTTCCTTCCATGATCAAAACTGCGCAGCATATCTATTTATTGTTGCCCACTTTAACTGGACAACCACTTTCCCTCTGGTTGACGGCGCATTTCCCTACAGGTCTTCCTGCGCCGTTGGCGAATATTTTATTATCATCTATTTACCAATTAATACTGAAGCTGCGTCATACGAGCGAGCTCACAGAAAGTTTGCATCCTGGGCAATTATTTATCGACCCCGATACTTTGAATTTACAACTGGTCCCTTGCCTTGCACAAATGCATTATGAATTACACCCTAATATGCGTGGACGTTTGTACCAGGCCCCGGGATTATCCGTAGTGAAAAAGAAGGAGGCGGATTTAGGCTATCGTTTATTGGCGATTGCCTATGAATTGTTTACTGGCTGTGTGCCTTCCGAGCAGCATTGTATGGCGGATGTATTGAAAGCTTGCCCAAATTTACGCCAATGGCAGAAAAAGCAAATCGAACAATGTTTGAGCGCTGAGCACCCCGTTTCACTCGCAAAAGCGGCTTTAATTCTAGATGCGAATAAAAAATATGTGATCCGCGATACCACGTTATTAGCCTTAGTGAGTGTGTTTGCGGTTGCAGCATTTGTATGGCAGGGGATTAATTATTTACCGTTATGGATGGGGCCAACCGCGCCTACTGATCAAACCATTGTGATCAAGCAAACCGATGGGGTTAAAGATCAGCATGTCAATTTATTAAAAGCCGCTTTTTTTACACAAATACAAGAAAATAATTTTTCAGGTGCCAAAGTGAGCTGGCAAGCGCTATCGAAAATTCTTCCACAGGATGATATTTTTATAGAAAAAATCGGGCCCGAATTAATGGCTCTGCATCAAGAGGCAATGCAGCAACAGCCATCAGCGCCGATTGAATTGGCAAAGACGGATGCTGTGCCGACAAGCGAAGTTATCCCGCCGCAGAAGGCATCTTTAGACATTACCGGTCTATCACCCATACCCGATGCCATTGCCGCACTTCCACCGCTACCTGATGTTGTAGCGCAGCTGGAGACGCTGGTGCATGCTGATCCCTGCATGCAGGCGCTTGCAAAAGAGGGTGAGTCAACAAGCTTATGTATTGATGCCTTGTCTGATACGAAATTTGGCCCACGTTTGGTGGCGATCAGGCAGCAAGATAAACCCTGGGTGATCACGCAGCAGGTGGTTTCAATTGCGGATTACAATCAGTACTGCGCGATGACTTCCACTTGTTCTGCGGCGTCTACCGGAGCTGGCTTGGATTTTGAATTAAATGAAGTCGAGAGCACAGTGCATGATTATAATTCCTACTGTTTAGTGAGTGGTTTATGTGAGCCGCTTGATGTTCCGGTACAGCCGGTATTTTTGCCCCCTAAACAAATTCAGAATTATGCAAATTGGTTAAGTAGTGAGACAGGATATAGTTATCGCGTACCCACACGCCACGAATGGCAAGAGATGAATAGGATCCTGGGACACGCGCAAGAGGGTGCGCAATGGGTTATGGATCATAATGGACAATGGATCACCACCCAGGAAGATGCTGCGCAATCACGGGTCGCTTTTCACTTAGTGCGCGAAATCAAGTAAAAACTACGTCATCCAAAAATAGTTTTATGAACATTTCAAGGTGTTTATAAAGAAATGTTTTCCGTAGCCATGGGATGTAGCAAGCTTTCGCTGAGATTGCCTTCATTTAAACAAGCTTCCCACCAACCATCAGACCAGAAATCGGATTCACGGGTGTGTTCGGGATAGGGATTGTCTACTTCCTCTTGACCATTATAATAAGCCTTAGCTCCTGCCAACCAGCATACTTCTAACAAAAGAATGGGCGTCGTATTGTTCATATTATTTAAGCTCCACTTATCGTAGTCTTAACAATACCATTAAGGAGGTATTAAAAGACTTTTAGCACATTATTTTAAAAACTTCTAATTATTATTAATAAAACCAATTCACATCGTCATAAGGCTATTTTGGCCTAAAATAGTCAGCTGTATCAATAGCCTATGTCTGCATTAAGGGTAGGTGAAAGTCGCACAAAAGCATGATGACTTTCTGTATTTAGGCTATAGATGTATGTCAGTTAATCCCCCTAAGGTATCTTTATAGACTGCTTTAAAACTGGTGCATCGTTTATTTTTGGTTTATACTCTCAAAATTATAAAAGCTGTTAGAATTTAAAGTAAATTGAGATTGCAATTTTGTATTTACCTATTACTATTAGTTAATGAGTATACATACAGAGCAAATTTGTTGTCTTACTTTGGTGTTCAAAGCAGTCTGAATGTAAAGAGTGAAACTAACTAAAAATCAAGAGGGAATCATCATGAAAAATTGGGCTAAATTATTGGCTTTCTTAGCGTTACCTGTTTTTGCTTTAATTGGTTGTGCATCTACTGATGAAGATGAGCCACAAAACCATTACTGGCAAGAAGAAGAAGAAGATGATGAAGATCATCATGAAGAACGTGAAGGTCGTATGGAACGTGAAATTTATCGCGATAAATAAGCTTCTCTAAACTTGTTTTGGGCCAAGATTCTACTTGGCCCAAATTTTTTTTATTTCAAAATCCCACTAAAAAATGTATGCCACACAACTCCCTATCTTGTAGGGACGCAACATGTTGCGTCCAAGTGTTGGGATGAATAACTGAACTATAGATCCGCAAATTGTTTTTTTCGGGGTATCAATTAATGTATGTTGTTAAATCCAAGTCTGGGACGCAACATGTTGCGTCCCTACCCAAGAGATTGATGTAAGAAAAGAGAATTTTATTCCTCAGACTTTTGATTGCCTTCAGAGCGGGGTGTTTGTGCGCCAGTTCGACGGTTTGAAAAGCGATCATTAGGTCGACGTCTCGGACCACCTTGATGGCGTTTATGCTCCCTATCACCACTCGGTCCTACATTGCTTCCGCGCGGGCGATGACGGCTGGTGCTTCCACGACGATGATGTCCTCGATGATGCGGATGAAACTTCTTATGTTTTTCTTTATTATCGCCAAACAATGCAATCCACAATTTTTTAAACCAGCCGATCTGGGATGATGGTTTAGCTGGCTCTGTAGATGTGCTGCTAGGTGGTCTTGCTGGCGTGATCGCCATATGATCGATCGCTGCTGCAACAGGAGCGGGTGCAGATAGAGCAGCTTCAATTTCCGCTTCTTTTTCAACAGAAGTCATAATATCTAATTGATAACTCGCATGTGATTGTGCTGCCGCATCATCTTTACGAATGCGTCGAATTTCATAGTGTGGGCGATTGATTTCACGATTAGGTAAAATATAAATTTTGACGTGGTGAGATTTTTCAGCGTGAGTCAAGCTATTACGCTTCTCATTGGTTAAAAATGTAGCGACTTCAATTGGGACAATGGTATGAATTTCCGCCGTATTTTCTTTCATGGCTTCTTCTTCAATTAAGCGAATAATGGATAAGGCCAATGATTCGATACTACGAATTTGTCCATGACCCTCACAGCGCGGGCAAACTTCTTGAATGGCTTCACCGAGTGAAGGTTTCAAGCGTTGACGTGACATTTCTAGCAAGCCAAAGCGAGAAATCCGGCCAATTTGTACGCGGGCGCGGTCGAGTTCCAGCGCAATGCGTAGTCTGTCTTCAACTTCACGTTGGTTACGCACAGGCGTCATGTCGATAAAATCGATCACAATTAAACCACCAATATCTCTTAGGCGTAATTGTCTTGCAATTTCATCAGCGGCTTCAAGGTTGGTGTTAAGCGCAGTTTCTTCGATATCCCCACCTTTAGTCGAACGTGCAGAGTTAATATCAATGCTGACCAAGGCTTCAGTGTGATCGATCACGATCGATCCACCTGAAGGAAGAGCAACTTTACGCATAAAGGCAAATTCAATTTGGCTTTCAATTTGGAAGCGGCTAAATAGGGGGACAGTTTCTTCGTAAAACTTCACTTTATTCAGTGCATCAGGCCGTAGACGTTCAATGTATTTGCAGGCTTTTTCGTAGTAGGATCTTTCATCAATTAAGATTTCGCCGATGTCTTTACGGAAGTGATCACGAATCGCGCGCGAAATCACATCATGCTCTTGATGGATCAAGACAGGGGAGGTGAGTTCAGATGAAACACGCTTAATTTCTTGCCATAAGTTTAATAATACAGATAAATCCCATTGTAGATCTTCACTGGAGCGACCCACACCGGCGGTGCGGACGATCATGCCCATGCCTTCTGGCAATGCTAATTGATCGAGCGCTGCGCGTAATTGTTCACGATCTTCGCCTTCAATTCTGCGTGAAATACCACCGGCTTCAGGATTATTCGGCATTAATACCAGGTAGCAACCGGCTAGAGAAATATAAGTGGTTAATGCTGCGCCTTTATTGCCGCGCTCTTCCTTATCGACTTGTACCAATAATTCTTGGCCTTCATGCAGCAGATCAGTGATCTGGATTTTATGCGGTGCGCTTTCGCCTTCAGCAGGTTTGGGGAAGAACTCGGGGGCAATTTCCTTCAATGGCAAGAAACCATGACGTTCAGCGCCATAGTTAACAAAAGCGGCTTCAAGGCTAGGTTCAATGCGGGTGACGCGGCCTAAGTAAACATTAGATTTTTTTTGTTCTCGGCCTTTACTTTCTAAATCTAAATCCAGTAACTTCTGACCATCGACTATCGCAACGCGCAACTCTTCAAGCTGAGTTGCATTAATTAACATTCTTTTCATCGTGTAACCTTTATTTAAGCAAAGGTCACCGAACCATCATTCAGGCTAGGCTATTGAATTAATAACGTTTTATTCGTGTTCTTCATGCCAACCTCACACATTGGCCTTTATGATTATCGGAAACCTTTCGTTTACATTCCTGGTGTATCTCACCAGCCATTAACATGTCGGCATTGGATATATATGTTAGTTTTCTAAATAAAATCCAATCTATCTATCTTTTATGTTAGGGCAAGCATAGCATTTCTTAAAAGCAGCGGCAATGCGCACATGTTTGATTTAGGACTAGAAATGTACAAATATCTCAGTAGACTATCATTATTTTAGAAAATACTTTAACGAAACAGACACAAGCGCAACTACTTAGCGTTTGATAGAACGATGGTTTTAGGCAAAACAAGGAGTCAAGATGCTGCCCACATGTCCAATTTTGTTCGATCTGATTAGCGAACCCATTCGCATAAAAACACTTATCAATGATGATAAAGAAGAATCTCGTGTTTTTGAGGCAGAAGCTATATTTCAGTGGTTAGAAAATGTTTCACTTACCGACCCTATCAATAATCAACGTGTCGCCAGTATTAGTCTTGCTTCCGATCTTAGAGAAGAACACAAGTTGAATAATGGTATGCAACATGCTGAACGGATCGCCAGTCTTCAAATTGGGATTGCATTGCAAAATAGTAAAGGTCCCGTTTATATGAATCCCGCGATCCCCAGTGTAAAACTGGTGCAAAATTCAGCCAACCTATTTAAACGTGGCCTGCAATGGCTGCAAAATGAGATTCCTTTACCGACAATTGTTGTGCAAATGCAAAGAAATAATGTTGTAGAGGGTAATCCAATTACAGTATTAGTCGTCGGTGATACCACACGTTTTCAATTCTGCGATCTGCTGGATGCGCGTTGGCGTTTTAAAAGAGCGGATTGTTTTTTGTGCAAATCAGAAGAAAATCAATATGACATTTGGGAATTAGCTGTACAAAATAATCTCGAAGAAATGATTAAAGCCCATGCTAGGCGTTATGACATGATTTTATATTTTGGCGAAGACCGTGCACATTTTAGGCGCATTTTAGAGAAACTCCGTATTGAAGCCCCGGAACAAATACTGGCTCTGGGTACGAATGGTACTCAACCCATTCTATCCCCATTAACCAAGCATACGCAGTTACACGCTATCTCAATTCGTGGGCAAAGTTATGCGGGATATGCACTGGCATTGCTAGATGCAGCCCGGGCTTTATACCTATCGCACTTGGAGTGTGAATCTCGTTATTGCGAGCGCAGCGCGGCAACCCAGATTCAGATGTAACTAGGCACAGAACCTTGATTGCTTCGCCTTTCGGCTCGCAATGACGAAGTAGAGTTCTAAAACATGTTATGATTCCTCCATGGAAAATAGACATACAGAAATACGCCACATTAGCGAACAAGAAGCGGGTCAGCGCATTGATAACTATTTAATACGCATCTTAAAGGGCGTGCCCAAGGCCCGGATTTATCGTGCAGTGCGTAGTGGAGAAGTGAGGATCAATAAAAAGCGTGTAGATGCAAGTACGCGTATCCAAACCGGCGATCAGGTACGTGTTCCTCCCATCAGAACCGCGGTGCGTCCAGCGGTTAAATTAGACAATCAATTGTCGGCGTTTCTTAAAGAGCAAATCCTGTATGAGGATCATTCACTGATCGTCCTCAATAAGCCCTCAGGGCTTGCCGTACACGGTGGCAGCGGCTTATCCTTGGGCGTGATTGAGGCTCTGCGGCTGATTTACCCTCATGCTTCTTTAGAATTAGTCCATCGTCTAGACAAAGACACCTCCGGATGTTTAATGATTGCGAAAAAACGCAGTCAATTGCTGCTGTTACATGAAG
>CAZPAA010000092.1:0-7433 GCA_964584425.1 uncultured Gammaproteobacteria bacterium
GCGTCGGCATCGGCGTTTTGGGTGTGCTTGGGATTCATGCTACATTGTTAAGCGATAGTAGTTATCACAGCCGTGTTATTAATGCTTATGGTATTGCCGACGAACGCGCTTTTTATTTTCAAGACACTGGGCTAATCAATGAGAAAGAACTCACCAGATTGGACTGGGGCGTGGGTGATAAATCTGTTTTAATCACATGTGGTGGTTTGGGTTTTACAGGAATTCTACAAGGCCCAGGTACGCATCTTATTGACGCTTGTGCCCTTGTTGATCCATTACTTGCGCGATTGCCCGCATATTTTGACCCAAAGTGGCGTATTGGTCATTTTCACCGCAAATTACCCGATGGTTATTTTGAAAGTATAACGAGCAATACGAATTTGCTGACTGATCCGGCTACCCATGATTATTATGAGGTGATTCGTAAAATAACGCGCGGTTCATTGAATGATGTAGGCAGATGGAAAGATATTTTCCGAATGAATTTAGGCTTGGTTAAAAAACCAGATTGGAATATGTATCGGTATCCTGCGGGTGTACCTTCTCAAGATGGACAAGTTGAGTGACTTTATGCTCACACGATATTCTAGGGTTTTAAATTAAAGAGAATAATCATGGAAAAAATACTCATCATCGGCGCAACTTCTACTATCGCTTTAGCCAGCGCACGGTTATTTGCCACGCAAAAAGCGGAATTTTTTTTAGTGGGGCGCAATCGTGAAAAGCTTCAACAAAATGCGGATGATTTAGTTGCACGCGGTGCCACGGCTGCACATATTTATGCATTGGATCTCAATCATTTTGATGAACACCACGCGATGTTAACTGAATGTTTCAACACATTAGCTACGGTTGATATTGCACTCATTGCCCATGGCACTTTGCCTGATCAAACTGCTTGCGAGAACGATGTCAAAGTCGCATTGCAAGAATTTTCAAGCAATGGTTTAAGTATTATTGCCCTACTCACCTTGCTTTCTAATCGCATACAAGCCCAAGGTTTTGGTACGCTTGCCGTGATTTCTTCTGTGGCGGGTGATCGCGGGCGTCCTTCTAACTATTTATATGGCGCAGCTAAATCTGCAGTGAATACTTTTTGTGATGGCTTACGTGCACGACTATTTAAATTCGGCGTGCATGTTTTATTAATCAAGCCAGGTTTTGTCGATACGCCGATGACTAAGGATTTACCCTTGCCGGGATTGCTGGTGGTTAAACCCGAGGTGGTGGCCAAAGACATCTACAGAGCAATTCAGAGAAAGAGAAATAGCATCTATACCCCCTGCTTTTGGTGGGGTATTATGTTTTTGATTAAAATGATTCCAGAAGCTATGTTTAAGCGTATGAAATTGTGATGGAAATCCCCCTTTGGAAAACGGGATTGTAGGGACGCAACAGGTTGCGTCCAGGTGCTGGGGTGAATAACCAAACTACAGATCCCCACATTATTTTGCTACGGGGAATAAATTAATTTATGTGGTCAAATTTGACACCTGGACGCAACCTGTTGCGTTCCTACAAAGAGGTCAGTCATCAAGCTCATTGCTAAAACCCCCTAATTATGGAACAATGCACCCATGTCAGATCTAGCCATTATTATACTCGCGGCCGGTAAAGGCACGCGGATGCATTCCAACAAACCCAAAGTGCTCCAACCCCTCGCCGGGAAGCCTTGGATTTTGCATCTGGTTGAAAATGCTCAACATTTAAAACCCGCGGCTACCTATATGGTGGTGAGCCCGGATAACCGCGAACCCTTGGCCTTGGCCCTATCAGAATATAATTGTCATTTTGTGGAGCAAGCGCAAACCCTAGGCACTGCACATGCGGTGTTGCAAGCCCTACCTAAAATCAAAGCAGAAAATACGCTTATTTTGGTCGGTGATGTCCCTTTACTAAAGTCGGAAACACTTCATGATTTAGTTTCCCATACACCCATCGGTGGGATTGGCATGTTAACGTTTGAGCCTGAAAACCCCACAGGCTTAGGGCGCGTGCTGCGCGACGAGCAAGGCCATATTCTGCGTATCATTGAAGAAAAAGACGCAAGCTTAGCTGAAAAAGCGCTACGTGAAGCCGCCGTCGGGGTTTATTTTGCACCGACAACGTTACTCAATATTTTATTGCCACAAATCAATAATCAAAATGCCGCGGGTGAATATTATTTACCAGATTTTATTCCTTTAGCGATCAAAGCAAAACACAAAGTCCATGGCATTAAAATTCATGACGCAATGCAAGGTTTTGGGATTAATACCAAACATCAATTAGCAATCGCCGAGCGTTATTTTCAAAAGCAACAGGTCGAGCAATTAATGGGCCAAGGATTAACCGTTATTGATCCCGAGCGCGTTGATATTCGCGGTAAACTCACGGTCAAATCCGATGTCACCTTAGATATTAATGTCATCATCGAAGGCGAAGTTTTTATCGGCGAGGGTTGTGTGATCGGTGCACATTCGATTTTGCGCAATGTGCATTTAGGCGATTTTGTTAAAGTCGAGCCCTACTCCATTATCGAAAACTCCATTATCGAAAATGATTGTATTGTAGGTCCATTTGCACGTATTCGGCCCGGATGTCATCTGCATGCACAATCTCATGTCGGCAATTTCGTAGAACTAAAAAATGCGCAGTTGGGGCGTGGCAGTAAAATAAAACACTTAAGCTATGTCGGCGATACCGAAACGGGCGAGGGCGTCAAAATCGGCGCAGGCACCATTACCTGCAACTACGATGGTACGAATAAACATAAAACCCAAATTAAAGATCACGCATTTATCGGCTCAAACGTTTCCTTAATTGCGCCCATTTCCATCGGCGAAAATGCCGTTATCGGTGCAGGTTCCGTTTTAACCGAAAATGCACCCGAGGGCGAACTCACCCTTGCACGTGCCAAACAAATCAGCATTAAGCGCTCACCTGAGGAAGTAACATAATGTGCGGCATCGTCGGCGCAATTTCACAACGTAACGTCACTCCGATCTTACTCGAAGGCTTAAGTCGCATGGAATATCGCGGCTATGATTCCGCGGGACTTGCCGTCATTTTAGAGGATAAAAAATTAAAACGTTTGCGTGCGCAAGGCAAAGTCAAAAAATTAGAAGAAGCTTTAAGCCAAAAACCTTTGCGCAGTCATATTGGCATCGCGCATACGCGCTGGGCAACGCATGGAAAACCGAGTGAAAGAAATGCCCATCCCCATATTTCTGGCGATAAAGAGGGTATTGCCATTGTGCATAATGGCATTATTGAAAATTTTCAAGAAGTCAAAACTGATTTAGAGCGCAAAGGCTATATCTTTCACTCTGATACCGATACGGAAGTGATCGCACATTTACTTTATGAAAAATGTAAATCAGGCCTCACGTTGCATCAGGCGGTCCATCAAGCCGTCAAGGAGTTGGTCGGTGCTTATTCTTTGGGGGTGATGTCTTGCTATGAGCCAGATCGTTTAATTGCGGTGCGTAATGGCGCTCCACTCGTTATCGGTTTGGGTTTTGATGAAAATTATTTTGCTTCCGATCATTTAGCATTATTACCCGTAACGCAACGCCTAATTTATTTGCATGAGGGCGATATCGCAGAAATCACCCAACAACAAGTGAACATTTTCGATGCCAAAAATCAAATGGTCACGCGTGAAGTTAAAACCGCTACACCTGATTTATATGTGAGTTCCGATAAAGGTCAATACCGCCACTTCATGCAGAAAGAAATTTTTGAGCAGCCTTATGCGGTACAAATGACGCTCGAAGGCCGTTGTAGTCAAACGCAAGTGTTAGACGCGGCATTTGGTTATGGCGCGGATAAAATTTTTGATAAAGTGCAAGCGGTCCATTTGGTTGCTTGTGGAACCAGTTTTTATGCTGCGCAAGTTGCGCGTTTATTAATCGAGCGTTTTGCGCGCATTCCTTGCTTGGTAGAAATTGCCAGTGAATATCGCTATCGCAGCGCCATCGTTCCAGAAAACACTTTATTAGTAGCCATCTCACAATCAGGTGAAACGGCAGATACACTCGCCGCGTTACAACAAGGTAAAAAACTTGGCTATTTAGAAACCCTAGCCATTTGTAACGTACCTGAGAGCGCAATTGTGCGTGAATCCGATTTGGTATTATTGACCCGCGCGGGTCCTGAAATTGGTGTCGCTTCCACCAAAGCGTTTACCACGCAATTAGCCGGATTTATTTTACTCACCCTGGTATTATCACGCCGTCATGGTTTTAGCGATGAAGCAAAATTGATTAAAGAACTCCATCAATTACCAGAAGCAATACAAGCAATATTAAATTTAAATCCCATCATCGAAAAAATCGCACAAACATTCAAAGATAAACAACATGCTTTATTTTTAGGCCGCGGCGAATACTACCCCATCGCTTGCGAAGGCGCACTCAAATTAAAAGAAATCTCCTACATTCACGCACAAGCTTATCCTGTTGGAGAATTAAAACACGGCCCACTCGCATTAGTCGACGAAGAAATGCCCGTGATTGCCATCGCGCCCGATGATGCACTTCTCGATAAAATGCTCAGCAATCTCGAAGAAGTACGTACTCGCGGTGGAAAATTAATTGTATTTACCAATGCAAATCTCACCATCCCCGGTGAAACTGTAATTAATATTCCAACCGATCATATGAGTGCAATTTTCTGGCCTTTGTTATTTGCGATCCCGATGCAATTATTGGCCTATCATGTTGCGGTGATCAAAGGCACCGATGTTGATCAACCGCGAAATTTGGCTAAGTCTGTGACTGTGGGTTAGTAGCAATCCAACAAGGGGGGCGGGGAAGTATTTTTACCTCATGGCTGTCGCAAAATCGGCAAAAACACTTCCCCGCCCCCCTTGTTGGATACTTTATTAAGATATATCCGGATTAAAGCGTTTGGTTAGTGGCGGAGGATTTTTTTTTGCGCGCAAAAAACTCAAATCCGCAGTCACTAGCCAAACCACATATTATTAACGATGCTAAACATTAAACAAAAAACCACCATGAAACAAAAAATTTTCTTAATTATTCTAGGAGCCCTCATGCTATCCGCCTGTGAAAAAGACGAAATCGTATTAATCGCCGATCCCAAAGTCCTTGCCATCCCAGTCGTAGAAAACCATGAACCCTGGGTAGATCTGCGCGAACAAGACGTGATCCTGCTCGGCCCTTCCCCCGAGATCCCGAACAACACCGACTACACAAAAATGCGTAAAACCGTCTACGATAAATTGGTAAAAGCACAAACATTATTACCCACGCATTTACGTTTTTGTTTGTACGAATCTTATCGCAGTCTCAATTTGCAACAACAATTATTCTCCAAGCATTTTGATGATATGAAAAAGCTCCATCCCACATGGACGCATGATCAAATTTTTATTGAAACAACAAAATTAGTCTCCCCGGTGACCAATCTAGATGGTTCAAAAAATGTGCCGCCTCATTCTACAGGCGCTGCGATTGATGTTTATTTGGTGGACCTTAATGGCAACCCCGTCGATATGGGCATACACCCCAAAGACTGGATGCTGGATTATGACGGTTCGCTCTCACTCACCCGCTCCAAGAAAATCTCCGTGGCCGCGCAAAAAAATCGGCAAATCATGAGCAAGGCCCTCGAAGCCGCAGGCTTTGCCAATTACCCCACCGAATATTGGCACTGGTCGTATGGAGACCGTTATTGGGCATATCAAATGGGCCAAACGCAAGCGATTTATGCGACAAGATAAAAATTATTTTAAATTCAACATGTTACAAAAACCTATCTGGCATCGCGCCATTTTGAAAAGTCAGCAATATTAATCAAGCTTTAATATTTATGATATACAATATGCTTTCTAACTTAATAGGAAAGAATAGACATGACCAAAGATCAATTGATTAGCCTTATTCTATGCTCCTCTGACCAGGCTGTCATCGATACCATAGAACAGTGTTATATCGGGGATAATCAAATCAATCAGGAAAAATTTAGTGCCCTTGAAAATGCCTATGCCGAACTTTCTCCTAACGAGCGTCTGGCCTTTTTCAAATGCATGCTTAAAACGAAAAGTGATCACGTATTTTATATCGCATTTGCATTACTAAAAAACCGAAAATTTTTCCCCTCAAAAAGTCAATCTTTTAATAATGCCATTTTTCAACAAATACAAACTTTATTACCGAAATTTACTTGGCGAGTTTATAGGTATGTTGAGGAAGATTGGGGCGCTCTGCAAGCACTTCTTTCTACATCGACTCAATTTAATCACTTACTAATGCACCTTTGCAGCAATATGAGTGCGCTCATTGTTAAGTCTCATGCCTATATGGATGAAAATCCATATATGAAAAAATTTTTAACCGTTATTGCAAATGCACTGATGCAGGGTATTCCAGAAAAGTTATTTGAAAGTTGGTTTGTTTTTAGTGCTACTTTGCTGGTGCGCACCGATGGAACACCTAAAAGATCAGGTAAATTTAGTGCCGATTTTTTAGATGCGTATACCAAAACTGTTCCTGCGGGTATTTCATTAATTCACAACGATCCCATTAAATTTTTTAGAAGCCACCCAGAATTAATTTCATTTGCTCCTTCTATTTTGTCAGATCTGGAGTTATTTTTTTTATTATTTACTGGAAAAGATGGAGCCGTTGCTTGGACAGACATGGCCCTTCATTTATTACAAACCAATCCATCGGATGATGTGATGGTGCGCATCGATAAACAAGTAAAAATGTTTTCACTTTCTAAGCGGGAAAATTTGGTCGCTACGATTTCTTCTTCTCCAGATCTTAATTGTAAGAAAATCGAATAGTCTAAAAATTTTCAGTCTTGGAGCATACAGTGGCAACAATTGAGTCGAGGGGATGAAGTTTTGCTAAAAACCCCACAAGTTGTGCAATATATTCGACTGATCACAACACCCAGCCAAGCGAATAATGCTTCTCCGCATGATTCCCCCAAAACCGAATACAAATTTCAATGAGCGCTATTTTATCGAATATTTTTCCAACAATTTTTGCAAAATACCTTCTTTCTTCAAGCGCTCAATCATGATGTTCACCTGATCAATACTCATCACGCCATCCTTACGCGCGAGGATACTTAAAGTAAAATCTTGGTCCACTTTATTCGCAATTAGTATTTTTGACTTGAGCTTTGGATCTTTCTTAAATGCATTTAGCAAGGATAAATTACTGATAACGCCAATTTCTGTTTTACCCGACAGCACATCTTGCAGAATTTGATCTGGCGAATCACGTAAAGTAATTTTAAAATGCTCGCGCAGATAAGCTTCATCCGTATGCAACCCCGTAAATGAATAATGCAATCCACTTAAAACACTGATCGATTTCTTTTGCAGATCTTGGAAAAAACTTTGCGTGCGTCCTGCCTGATTCAATGCAATATAGATTTCTGTGCCTTGTGTAAGAGGCAATGAAGCATTGATC
>CAZPAA010000093.1:0-7422 GCA_964584425.1 uncultured Gammaproteobacteria bacterium
TCGCTCTTGCGACCATTATTATCAGTCAATGTGCCATGATCCATCACTTGTAATAATAAATTGAAGACATCAGGATGCGCTTTTTCAATTTCATCCAATAATAAGACGCAATAAGGATGTTTACTGATTTGCTCGGTTAACAACCCACCCTGATCAAACCCAACATAACCGGGAGGTGCACCAATCAATCTTGAAACAGTATGCCGTTCCATATATTCCGACATATCTAAACGAATCAACTCAATACCTAATAATTTTGCAAGTTGACGCGAAACTTCGGTTTTACCCACACCGGTGGGACCTGCAAATAAAAATGAACCTACGGGTTTACGCTGATCGCCTAATCCCGCACGAGACATTTTAATGGTTGCAGCGAGTTGCTCAATAGCAGCATCTTGGCCAAACACCAGCAATTTTAAATTACGCTCCAAATGCCCCATCATTTCTCTATCGGTACTCGATACAGTTTTCGCCGGCACGCGCGCAATTTTGGCGACAATGTCTTCGACTTCCCGCACGCCCACGGTTTTCTTGCGCTTTGAAACCGGCAATAAACGCTGATACGCACCTGCTTCATCCATAATATCAATTGCTTTATCCGGTAAAAACCGGTCGTGAATATAACGTGCACCTAATTCTGCTGCGGCCCTTAATGCACGCGGTGAATATTTAATGGAATGATGCGCCTCAAAGTAAGTTTTTAAGCCTTTTAGAATTTGCACGGTTTGATCAACCGTCGGCTAAACGATATCAATTTTTTGAAACCGTCTTGCCAGGGCATTGTCTTTTTCAAAAATACCGCGGAATTCTTGGTACGTGGTTGCGCCAATACAACGCATATCACCCGAAGCCAATAAGGGTTTAATTAAATTAGAAGCATCCATCACCCCGCCACTCGCAGCGCCCGCACCAATAATCGTGTGAATTTCATCAATAAATAAAATGGAACCCTTTTCTTTGGATAATTGTTGCAATACTGCTTTTAAGCGCTTTTCAAAATCACCGCGGTATTTTGTGCCCGCAAGTAAAGCGCCCAGATCCAGCGCATAAACCGTACTATTCGCGAGAATTTCAGAGACTTTTTTATCGACAATCAGTTTCGCTAAGCCTTCTGCAATGGCCGTTTTACCCACACCGGCTTCCCCGACTAATAATGGATTATTTTTACGTCGGCGGCATAATACCTGAATGGTACGTAATATTTCTTCATCTCGACCAATCAGTGGATCAATCCGGCCAAGGCGCGCTTTGGCATTTAAATTAACGGCATAACTCTCCAGTGGAGAAACATTTTGGCCGCCCACACCACCGCCTTCATCCCCCCCTTGTTCTTCATTATTTTCACTCGGGTGTTGAATTTCATCTTCCGACTGGGTTTTGGAAATACCATGCGCAATATAATTGATGATATCCAAGCGAGTAATACTTTCTTTTTTGAGGAAATAAACGGCCTGGCTTTCTTGTTCGCTGAAAATAGCCGCTAATACATTAGCGCCGGTCACTTCAGATTTGCCCGATGATTGCACGTGAAATACCGCACGTTGCAACACCCGCTGAAAACCTAAAGTCGGCTGGGTTTCTCTATCGACATCAGCGGGATCAATTAAGGGTGTGGTTTCATCGATAAAATTAATCAAATCGACGCGTAAGCGTTCAACATCTGAACCGCACGCCCGCAATACACTGACTGCAGAAGAATTATCTAACAAAGAGAGCAATAAATGCTCCACGGTCATAAACTCATGGCGTTTACTCCGCGCTTCTTTAAAGGCCAAATTTAAGGTAAATTCCAGCTCTTTACTTAACATGCCCCCTCCAAATCAGTCGTTCTCAACGGCTTCCATATCGCATAAGAGTGGATACTCATGCGCTCTTGCATAATCACTGACTAATGCCACTTTGGTTTCAGCAACATCGTAAGTGTATACACCACAAATCCCCTTCCCGTGATTATGAATTTGAAACATCACTGCCGTCGCACGCTCCTGGCTCAAACCAAAAAAATGCGCTAATACCGAAACGACGAAATGCATCGGGGTAAAATCATCGTTAAGCAGTATAACTTGATACATTGTTGGCTTTTTTAGCTGTGGACGTGCTTCTTCCAGCAATTGGACGGGATCGCCATGCGCATGTTGCAAATCATTCATCAGCATTCTACCTTATATGATTGTAGCCAAGATTATTAAAAGCAAAAGCGCCTTTGGTGTCAATTAAAACTTGACGAAATGCCATATCGGATTTAAACGTTAATGTTAACACTTGATTACTCAAAAATCTGGTGTATCATAGTAAATTATTAGGCTTTTATTAAGGTTTAATCTATTCAGTATCATTCTCACTTTTAAAAGGGACTTTAAAATATGGCTACAGGCACAGTTAAGTGGTTCAATAATGCCAAAGGTTATGGGTTTATTGCTCCAGCGGAAAATGAAAATGAAGATGTGTTTGCCCATTTTTCAGCCATTGTGATGGAAGGTTATAAAAGCCTGAAAGCAGGTCAACAGGTTGTGTTTGATATTCATAAAGGCCCAAAAGGCTTGCACGCCATTGATATTCGCCCTGCGGATGAAGCCGAAGCGAGTTAATCGATTCTCTTCGCCCCCTATCATAAAGGGGGCGAAATAACCGTTCTATATATGTTTAATCATTTCTTTACCAAATACAGAACAGCTCACCTCGCTCGCCCCTGGCATTAAGCGTGCAAAATCATAGGTTACCGTTTTTGCTTGAATGGTTTTTTGCATGCTTTCGATGATTAAATCAGCCGCTTCAACCCATCCCATGTGTCGCAGCATCATTTCTGCAGACAAAATCAGCGATCCTGGATTCACTTTATCTTGTCCGGCATATTTAGGCGCGGTCCCGTGGGTTGCTTCAAACACGGCTGTGGTATCACTCATATTTGCACCAGGTGCAATACCTATCCCGCCGACTTGGGCAGCCAATGCATCAGAAATATAATCGCCATTTAAATTTAATGTGGCGACCACACTGTAATCTTCCGGACGTAATAAAATTTGTTGCAAGAAAGCATCTGCGATCATGTCTTTGATTACAATCTCTTTACCGGTTTTGGGATTCTTAATCACACACCAAGGCCCCCCATCCAGTAAATTGCCGCCGAATTCCTTTAATGCGAGTTGATAACCCCAATTTTTAAACGCCCCTTCGGTAAATTTCATGATATTGCCTTTGTGCACGAGGGTCACAGAGGGCAAGTCATTATCAATGGCATATTGAATCGCGCTTTTGACTAAACGTTCCGTCCCTTCACGTGAAACGGGTTTAATGCCGATACCGCAATGTTGAGGAAAGCGAATTTTTTTCACGTTCATATCTTCTTGCAAAAACTGAATGACTTTTTTCGCTTCAGGAGAATCGGCTTCCCATTCAATCCCGGCGTAAATATCTTCGGCGTTTTCACGGAAAATAACCATGTTGGTTTTTTCGGGGGCTTTCACCGGGCTGGGTACGCCTTGGAAATAACGAATTGGACGCAAGCAGACATACAAGTCCAAATCTTGGCGAATCGCAACATTGAGTGAGCGAATGCCACCGCCAACGGGTGTGGTCAGAGGACCTTTAATTGAAACCACGTAATCAGTCATGGCTTGTAAAGTTTCTTTAGGCAGCCAATGATCGAAGCCGTAGACTTTCACGGCTTTCTCACCTGCGTAAATTTCCATCCAATGGATTTTTTTCGTGTTGCCGTAGGCTTTGGCAACTGCAGCATCAACAACGCTGCGCATGACGGGCGTGATATCAACACCGATGCCATCGCCTTCGATAAAGGGAATGATAGGTTGATTGGGAACTTTGAGCTGACCATGGTGATTTGTAATTTTTTCACCTTGGGTCGGAATTTGGATGTGTGAGTTTGGCATTTGGAGTTCCTTCTGTGTATTTAAAAAATACGATTATATATTAAATTCGGTTAGAGGAAGTGCTTCTTGCTCGATGGGGAAGTACTTCCCCATCGAGCAAGAAGAATTTATTTTGATTATTTAATTAGATCTATATTTATAGCTGTGGATAAGTCTGTGAACATCTTGTAAAGAGTTGCTAAAGTTCTTGATAATACAATGGGTTATCTTTCGACGCCTAACAATCAGTTTATTTTTTTCCTTATTTTTCAATTAGTTAAACATATGCTGTCCGTTTCCCTAGTCTTTACTATTAAAATTTTTATGGATGATATAAAATAAATATTTGTGAATAACTCTGTGCACAGGCATGCATAAAAAATTTTTGTGTCAAGAAAAATATTTTTATTTTTTTTTAGCAAAATATTTAATGGACTTACATTCTGCAACTTCAGGAATCTGCAAACATTTTCTCTTTTGCAAAAATAAGCCACAGATTATCCACAGATAACCCCCAGACATTTCAACTTGTCTTTGGGGCGAATACACGCTATCTTGTGTGTTGTAAGCAAAAAATTCCCATATATTGTGTTTTCTATTGCATTTCAAAAAAGCAAGGAGTAGTCTTATGAGCGACATGATGTCCATCAATGCACCGGTATCCACCGATACCGTACTAAATAAGTCCAGATTAAACAACACCGGCGCTGCTATTCCTGTGAGCGCGACCGAACCTGGAAAATTACATGTGATCCGCCGCAATGGTAAAGTCACCCCATTTGATGCGAATAAAATCGCAGTGGCGATGACTAAAGCCTTTTTGGCGGTTGAAGGCGGCCATGCAGCAGCGTCTACCCGCGTCCATGAGACGGTCGAGCGCTTAACCCAGGCCATGAATAATACCTTTAAGCGTCGTTTACCCGCTGGTGGCATGATCCACATTGAAGATATTCAAGATCAAGTTGAATTAATTTTAATGCGTGAAGGCTTGCAAAAAGTTGCACGTGAATATGTGCTCTATCGTGAAGAACGCAAACGCCTACGCGAGAGCCAAACTGAATCCAGCGATACCAGTGAACTTAAAGTCACACTGAATAATGGCAGCCAAGTTCCACTGTCTTCCTTGAAATTGGAAACCACTATTCAAGATGCTTGCAAAGGCCTGGATGAAATTAACCCACAACTGATTATCGAAGAGACTAAACGCAATTTATTTGATGGCGTTGCACTGGCTGATGTCAATAAAGCGGCGATTATGAGCGCCCGTACGCTGATTGAAAAAGAGCCCAATTACTCTTTTGCCTGCGCACGCTTATTGCTGATTGATTTATACCAAGAAGCGCTGCAGTTTTTAGGCTTAGAGAGCCAAGTTCACTTTGCCGATATGCAGCGGATTTATTCCACGACTTTGAATGATTTTATTGAACGGGGTATCCAATTGGAATTGCTGGATCCACAGCTGCGCACTTTCGATTTATATCAACTTGCACAAGCGATAAAGCCTGAACGTGATTTTCAATTTACCTATTTGGGCTTACAAACCCTGTATGATCGTTATTTTATTCACCATAAAGATGTTCGGTTTGAAATGCCACAGATCTTCTTTATGCGGGTTGCGATGGGCTTAGCGGTGGGTGAACAAGATAAAAATGCACGCGCAATTGAGTTTTATCATTTACTCTCAAGCTTTGATTATATGAGCTCAACACCCACGTTATTTAATGCGGGTACCTTGCGCCCACAATTATCCAGTTGCTATTTGACGACCGTTCCTGATGATTTATCCGGTATTTATAATGCAATTCGCGATAATGCCCTACTCTCCAAATATGCCGGTGGTTTAGGCAACGACTGGACCCCCGTACGTGCAATGCATGCGCATATTAAAGGCACGAATGGTAAATCCCAGGGCGTGGTTCCATTCCTAAAAGTAGCAAACGATACCGCAGTTGCAGTGAATCAAGGCGGTAAACGTAAAGGCGCGGTTTGTGCTTACCTTGAAACTTGGCACCTCGACATTGAAGAATTTCTGGACCTTCGTAAAAACACTGGGGATGAGCGTCGTCGTACCCATGATATGAATACGGCAAACTGGATCCCTGATCTCTTTATGAAACGCGTCATCGAAGATAAACCCTGGACACTTTTCACGCCCGACGAGGCCCCCGATTTACACGATTTATATGGCCAAGCATTTGAAGAGCGCTATGCGCATTACGAACAACTCGCCCGCGAAGGCAAGGCAGTAAATAAACAAATCCCCGCAGTAAAATTGTGGCGGAAAATACTCGGTATGTTATTTGAAACCGGCCATCCTTGGATAACGTTTAAAGATCCATGCAATTTACGCAATCCGCAACAACATGTGGGCGTAGTTCACAGTTCTAATTTATGTACTGAAATCACTCTGAATACTTCAGAAGATGAAATTGCGGTATGTAATTTAGGCAGCGTTAATTTGCTCCAACATTTAACTGAAGATGGCAAATTAGATCATGCTAAATTACAAAAAACCATCCGCACCGCCATGCGTATGCTGGATAATGTGATTGATATTAATTTTTATTCTGTGCCACAAGCACGCCGCTCTAACCTGCGCCACCGTCCGGTTGGTTTAGGTACAATGGGCTTCCAAGATGCTTTGCATCAACTGCGCATCCCCTACACTTCAGAGAAAGCAGTACAATTTGCCGATACAACGATGGAAGCGATTAGTTATTATGCAATTGAAGCTTCTACAGAATTGGCGCAAGAGCGCGGCACTTATGAAAGTTTTGAAGGATCATTATGGAGTAAAGGTATTCTACCGATTGATTCGATTCAACTCTTGAAAGCAACACGCGGCGAATTTTTGGAACAAGATACGCGCACCAGCTTAGATTGGAATACCCTGCGTCAACGGGTGAAAACCGTGGGCATGCGTAATTCTAATACCATGGCGATTGCACCCACTGCGACTATTTCTAATATTTGTGGTGTTGCGCAATCGATCGAGCCGACTTTTCAAAATTTATTTGTGAAGTCTAATTTGTCCGGTGAATTTACCGTGATTAATCCTTATTTAGTGCGTGATTTAAAAGCACGACAATTATGGGATGATGTGATGGTGAATGATCTGAAATACTTTAACGGCAGTATTCAAAAGATTGATCGGATCCCGAATGATTTGAAACAGCTTTATGCAACTGCATTTGAAATTGATCCCGCCTGGTTGGTGAAGGCCGCTTCACGCCGGCAAAAATGGATCGACCAAGCGCAATCATTAAATCTGTATATGGGGCAACCTTCCGGTAAAAAAATGGATGATTTGTATAAATTAGCCTGGCGTTTAGGGTTAAAAACCACGTATTATCTACGAAGCCTCGGCGCGACCGATACAGAAAAATCTACAGTGAGTTTAGGTGTGCTAAATGCGGTAAGTTCGCAAGATGTACAAGCAATGGAACCTAAAGCCTGTTTGATTAGCGATCCAGATTGTGAAGCTTGTCAGTGACGACTGAAATCCCCCTTTGAAAAAGGGGGTGCCCGCTTCGGGCGGGGGATTTAAGATCTTTGT
>CAZPAA010000094.1:0-7421 GCA_964584425.1 uncultured Gammaproteobacteria bacterium
AAAACTGCAACATGCCGCGAATTTATTAAATATTGCACAAGCTATCCATTAAAATAATTTTTTACCGTGCTGAAAATAATTTCTTCATCGGCGGGGACTTCTTTTGCGTGTTGGGGTTTTTGTAGTAATGTATTTAATGCGGCTGGAATTGGGATTTTGATATTGAGCATGGGTTCTATTATTTCTTCAAATTTGCTGGCGTGGGCGGTTGAGACAACGATCCAGGGTTTTTCGGATAATTTTGATCGAACATAACATGCCGTTGCGGTATGGGGGCAAATAATTTTATTGTATTGCTGATAAATGTTTTTTATCGTTTGGGTAATTTCTTGGTCGTTCACTTCAATGGCCGGCATATTTTCTGCAAAGGTTTCATGGGTTTCAAATAAATATTTTAAGCGCTCAAAATTACTGGGGTTACCCACATCCATGGCATTTGCGAGTGTTGCGATGCTGTGTTTAGGCTCGAAATGGCCCGTGCGAATATAATGGGGTACCACTGCATTGGCATTGGTGGCTGCGACAATTTCTGTGATCGGGCAGCCAATTTTTTTCGCCCAGAAGGCAGCGGTGATATTGCCGAAATTGCCAGATGGGACGATAAAACGTGCACCTACACCGTATTTTTGGAAATATTGTAAGCTTGCGTATGCGTAATAGCCCATTTGTGGTAATAAACGGCCGATATTAATACTATTGGCCGTACTTAACTGCGTGTAGGCTTGCCATTTAGCGTGAGTAAAAGCAGATTTAACCAAGGCTTGGCAATCATCGAATGTACCTTTGACTTTAAGCGCTAAAATATTATCACCCCAGCAGGTAATTTGTTGTTCTTGTCGTTTAGAAATTTTACCTTCGGGAAATAAAATCACCACTTGAATATGTTCTTTACCGTGAAAAGCGCTTGCAACCGCGGAGCCTGTGTCGCCTGATGTTGCGATCATCAATGTGGTTTTTTCTGTGGCTAATCGATTCATACATTCTGCCAAAAACCGTGCACCAAAATCTTTGAAGGCTAATGTGGGGCCGTGAAATAATTCGAGTAATTGGGTGTTTTCATTTAACGAAGTTAATGGCACTTCAAAGTTAAATGCTTTTGCGCAGATGTCATCAATTTGATTTTGCAGGCGACTTTGAGCAACAAACGGTGTTAATATTTTTGCGACTAATTCTGGATAAGGCAGATTAGTTAATTGCAATTGTGGAAAAGTTTGTGGCACATACAATCCACCATCGGGTGCAAGACCACTTTGGATCGCTTGATCAAAAGAAATAAAGGTGTCGCCGCGCGTGCTTAGATATTTCATCATACTCCTTGTTAAATAATCCCCCTTTAGAAAAGGGGGGTAGGGGGGATTTAAGATCTTTGTGTATAATCAGATATCTCAAATCCCCCGCCCTAAGAAGGGCACCCCCTTTATAAAGGGGGAACTAAATTCTATATTACTGTTGCACCTTTTGTGCTGATCGGTGATATATAACTATCACTGTCCAAATCATGTTGCTTAAATGCTTGTTGCATGGCGGCACTGATTTTTGCAGCATCTTGCTTATTTTTTGCAAATGCAAACATACTGGGGCCAGAACCTGAAATGGATACGCCTAACGCGCCATTGTCTAATGCGGCTTGTTTGACTTCCGAAAATCCTGGGATTAGGGTTGCACGTTTGGGTTCTATGATGCAATCTTTGAGCGAGGCTTCAAGTAAATTTAAATCTTTTGTATATAATGCGCTGATAAATCCTGCTAAATAAGCGGATTGCTGGATGTGATCAATTAATGGAATTTCTTTTGTGAGCACAGCTCTTGAGGCTTTGGTATCCAAACGCATATGAGGGTGAATGATCACCACAAAAATATCTGGGATCGGTAATTCTAAAACGCGCAGTGGACTCAATGATTGCGTGAGGGTTAAACCGCCATACAAACAAGGGATCACATTATCGCTGTGCGCAGTGCCGACTGCAACTTTCTCGCCGTGCAGTGCGTATTTCACTAATTGTGGTAAATTTAACGGTTGCGCTAAAAACGCATTCACTGCAACTAAAGCGGCAACACTGGAAGCTGCGGAGCCGCCCATGCCGCAGCCAAGGGCCAAACCTTTTTTAATGCTGATTGAAAAACCGGATTCAATATTTAAATCTTGGCAGAAATATTTTACGACTGCGGATGCGGTGTTTTTATCGGGATCATGTGGTAATTCATCTGGGGATTCTATGTGATCGATGATGATTTTTTTGTCATCGCGGCGTTTGAGTGTGATGGTATCTCCGACATTTTCAATCGCAAAACCCAGTAAATCAAAACCTACCGCAACATTAGCGCAAGTTGCGGGGGCGAAGGCGGTGATTTCGGTTTTGTTGTTAAGTGTGGTCATTTTTTTAAACTCCTTCATGATCCCCCTTTGAAAAAGGGGGTGCCCTCGTAGAGGGTGGGGGATTTGGGATGCTTGATTATATAGCAAGATCTTTAAATCCCCCCTACCCCCCTTTTCCAAAGGGGGATCTGCTAGGCTAATCCCCCTACCCCCGATTGAAAAGGGGGTTAGCCCACCAACGATACCAAGCGTAATAAATCCGCAAAAATACCCGCTGCCGTCACTTCTGCGCCGGCGCCGGGGCCTTGGATAATTAAGGGTTGTTTGTCGTAGCGTTTGGTTCTAAAGCAAAGCATATTATCTGCGCCGGATAAACGTGCGAAGGGATGATCTAATGGATAAGATTGCATCAATACGCGAACCGTGCCATTGTTTTCAATTGCGCCTACATAAACCCACTTTTTGCCGGCTGTTTTGGCTTTATCGATTCGCACTTGCATGACATCATCAAATTCAGATAAACGTAACATAAATTCTTCAACTGAACAGGTGCGCAAAGGTTCTGGAATTAAATTTTCAACCAAAACATCATTGAGCGTTGTCGTAAAACCCAATTCGCGGGAGAGCACCACCATTTTGCGCGCAACGTCCATGCCGGATAAATCATCTCTGGGATCAGGTTCAGTAAAGCCTAATTTTTTCGCTTGAATCACAACGCTGCTAAATGATAAACCTTGCGATAATTCATGGAAAATATAACCAAGAGTTCCAGAAACCGTGCCTTCAATGCTGTGAATTTCATCGCCGGTTTGAATTAAATCTTGCAAAGTTTTTATCACCGGTAAGCCGGCGCACACCGTAGTTTCATATAGGAAATGTCGGCCTAAATTTTTTCCGCATGATTTGATGGCTTGATAATAAGTAAAATCTCCGGATCCTGCGCGTTTATTCGGGGTAATAATATGCGCGCCCATTTCCATCCAGGTGATGTACTGTTTTGCAATTTCTTCACTCGCGGTGCAATCGATGATCACCGCATGCGGAATATCTTCCGCAATAATATGTTGCGCAAATAGACTTAAATCGGTTGGGATTTCTTCTCCATCAGACAAACGCATTTTTTTTGAATTGGCAATGCCGCGCACGTACAAATTAATGCCGTCATGTTCTGCCAAATGGTTGCGCGTTTCTTCAATTTGTTTGAGTAGTGTGCTACCCACTAGGCCAGAGCCAATCACACCGATAGAAATGGTTTTGTTCGATAAATAAAATCCGCCGTGAACGGCGCGCAGTGCTCGATTAATATCATGGCTTGCAACCACGATGGAAATATTGCGCTCAGATGATCCTTGTGCAATCGCGCGAATATTCACATGCGCGTTAAATAAACTTTGGGTTAATTTGGCGAGAACACCTCGTGTCCCCTTCATGCCTTCGCCGACAATGGCGAGGATGCTGCAATCTTCGTCGCAAGTGATTCTTTCAATGATGTTCTGGCTGATTTCAAACTGCAATTGTTCATTTAATACCGATACGGCGCTTAATGCCTGATCTCTGGGTATCGCAAAACAAATCGAATGTTCACTGCTGGCTTGTGAAATTAAAATAATCGAGATCTGCTTGGCTTGCAAAATGCCAAATACTTTTGCTGCAAAACCGGAGACGCCGATCATGCCTGCGCCTTCAATGTTGAGAAGTGCAATGTGATCGATGCTGCTTATCCCGCGGATCGGTTGATTTGCAGATTTGGTTTTCTGATGAATTAACGTGCCTTTTGCATGCGGATTAAAACTATTACGAATTAAAATTGGAATTTGATTATCGATTGCAGGTGCGATGGCTTTTGGATGTAATACGCCTGCACCAAAATACGCAAGTTCCACTGCTTCTTGATAAGATAATTCGTCTAATACAAATGCAGAAGGTACGCGACGGGGATCGGCGCTGTAAACACCATCAACATCAGTCCAGATAATTAATTCTTGTGCGTTGATTAATTTTGCAATAATCGCGGCAGAATAATCACTGCCATTGCGACCTAGAATGGTTCTTTTGCCGTGTGCATCACTGGCGGTAAAACCTGGGATCACCCATCTGGCATCTGGATTTTCTCGGATTTGTCGAAGCAAACTGGTTTGGCTTTTTTCCCAATCAATCGCAAGTGTATCTTGGTATAAATAAGTATGAATAATATCAATCGCATCGACATAAAATGTCGGGACTTGTTGCGCTAAATAAGCGGTTAAAATTTGTGCTGACCATAATTCGCCGTAGCTTAAAATCAGATCACGAATAGGATTGGAATAAGAAGTGACAAACGCGGTGGTTGCTAAAATATTTTTGATCTGATTAATGTCTTGATGTAATAAAGCGCGTAATCTTGCGCGATCATCATTAATTAATAATGTATCGATTATTGTTTCGTGCGTCACTACAATCGGATCAAGAATGGTGTCAACCGCTTGTTGATCTTTTGCGGTATCTAGCGCAAGTTGCAAAGCATTAGTTGTACCTGCAACGGCAGAAACAACAATAATACAATGTTTTTCACTAATGAGTTCTTTTATTGTGTGAAAACGCGATGCATCTTGTACGCTGGTGCCACCGAATTTATGGACTTGGTATGTTAACAAGTGAAAATTCCTTTAAAAAAGGGAAAGCAATGTGGGCACTCATAGTTTAATGATTCAACCGAACACCTGGACGCAACATGTTGCGTCCCTACGAAGAACTCCCCCTATATCTACCGCTTCATTGCATCAAAGAAATCTTCATTGGTCTTTGTGGTCTTCAAGCGTTCAATCAGGAATTCCATCGCGGCAATTTCATCCATTGGATGTAGAATTTTACGTAAGATCCAAAGTTTTTGTATTTCATCGGGTCTTGTTAATAATTCTTCGCGGCGGGTGCCTGAGCGGTTGATATTGATTGCGGGATAAACGCGTTTTTCTGCGATTCTGCGATCTAGGTGTAACTCCATATTACCCGTACCTTTAAATTCTTCGTAGATCACCTCGTCCATTTTTGAACCGGTATCTACCAGGCAGGTCGCAATAATCGATAAGCTACCGCCTTCTTCAATATTCCGCGCGGCGCCGAAAAAGCGTTTGGGTCTTTGCAGCGCATTGGCATCTACACCCCCGGTTAATACCTTACCGTAAGCAGGAATAACCGTGTTATAAGCCCGTGCAAGACGCGTGATCGAATCTAATAAAATGATCACATCATGTTTATGCTCAACCAGACGTTTGGCCTTTTCCATCACCATTTCAGCGACTTGTACGTGACGTGTTGCAGGTTCATCAAACGTACTTGCGATCACTTCACCACGAACGGAACGCGCCATTTCCGTCACTTCTTCAGGGCGCTCGTCGATGAGTAACACAATTAATTTACATTCAGGATAATTTTGCGCAATCGAATGTGCCATATTTTGCAGCATCATGGTTTTACCCGCTTTTGGCGGAGAAACGATTAAACCACGTTGACCTTTACCAAATGGCGCTGCTAAATCTATCACCCGTGCAGTAATATCTTCTGTTGAACCATTGCCTTGTTCCATCCGCAAACGATCGGTTGGGAATAACGGCGTTAAGTTCTCGAATAAAATTTTATTGCGACAATTTTCTGGCGGTTCATAATTAATTTCATCCACTTTGAGCAGCGCAAAATAACGCTCACCTTCTTTCGGTGGACGAATCAATCCCGAAACGGTATCGCCGGTGCGTAAATTAAATCGTCTAATTTGGCTGGGCGAAACATAAATATCATCAGGGCCTGCTAAATAAGAGCTATCTGCAGAGCGTAAAAAGCCAAACCCGTCTTGGAGAATTTCCAAGACGCCATCGCCAGAAATATTTTCCTTCTTGGCGTGACTTTTTAAAATATTGAAAATCAGATCTTGTTTACGGGTACGGGCAAAATTCTCTACCCCCTCATCTGCAGCAAGCTGCATCAGCTCGGCGGCTGGTTTCTTTTTCAGTTCTGTTAAGTTCATAGTTGTAAGATAAATTCCTGAATGGGAAGTGGTTGTTAATGGTATTTTTGGTGATTAAACTCGGATAAAAACCGCGGTCAGACATCTTTTATTTCTAGGTATGTGTAACCATAACACTTTTTTTTGGGAAGATCCAGTAAAAAGAATAAAAATTGTGATGGGTAATGCGATCTTTGGGGGTTGGGGGCTTTTTGTTCTCATGGGTAGCGCAAAATTGGCCGAAATGCCCGCCAATCCCAAAAAGACGATGCTTTTATCCATATTCCCTCATCCGCCCTGCGGGCACCTTCTCCCTGAGGGAGAAGGATCTCTATAGTTAACCACCAGGAATAACGACTGGGATCCTTCTCCCTCAGGGAGACGGTGCCCGCAGGGCGGATGAGGGGATCAAGATAAATCGCACAACTCATATAACACAGGAGCCAAAAACCAAACTAATCCTTCACATGCGTATCAATAAAATTAGCCAGCTGCACCTGGGTCAAAGCGCCGACTTGTGTAGCAATCACTTCGCCGTCTTGGAATAACATCAAAGTTGGGATCCCACGAACCCCATACTGTCCTGGAGTTTGGGTATTATCATCCACATTCATCTTAAGCACTTGAATTTTTTCACCATATTGCGCTGCAATGGCTTCTAGCGCAGGGGCAATGGCTTTACAAGGTCCACACCAAGGCGCCCAAAAATCCACTAAAACCGGCTTGGTTGCTTCTAACACCAAGCTATCAAAATTATCATCCCCAACTGCTTGAATTTGGCCCATCTATTCGCTCCTTAATGAAAATTGTATAACAACCCCTAAGTAAGGGGTAGGTTCTTGATCTTATCCTGAGTCTTTTATTGAAATCAATCTTGCAGCACATGCATACCCTTTAACACGTTCAATGCTTCGTGTAATGGGTAATCGATCAGTTCTTCATCTTCTAATTCAGCTTCATCATCATTGACGATTTGAATTTCTTCTTCCGGAGTCGCTTCGCCATTGTCTAAATGATTGGTCAAATGCGCTTCGCGGGTTTCGTCAAAAATAACTTCTTCTTTAATCTTTGTTGCTTTGATATCACCTAAAACGATATCAGGCTCTATCCCTTCCGCTTGGATTGTGC
>CAZPAA010000095.1:0-7389 GCA_964584425.1 uncultured Gammaproteobacteria bacterium
GGGTCCCCATTTGAAAAAGTGGGTAGGGGGGATTTGATATGTTTGATTAAACATAAAGATCTTAAATCTCTCCTACCCCCCTTTCCAAAGGGGGATTTACTGCGCGCTTAATAATACGCCGGCTTGCACTTCGCCGATTTTATCAGTTTTGGTTGCGGTAAATTCGCGAATAATGACGCCCTGTCTTGAAAACGCATACAACCAATCCACCAGCGCTTCATACACCACAAAATCAAATTCAATCCGCACTTGATTCTCAGCCACCAAATTCAATGCGCTCACTTGCCCTGACAACCCCGCTTCCGCCAAGGAAAACTCCACCTGCGGCAAAATATTTTGTACCGTCACCCGCTCACCAGTATGCTGCGTCTTCGCCATCAAAATCTCCGCAACATTCGGCTGCATAAACGCCAATAATTTTTGCTCATTATTTAATTGCTGCTGCATCTGATGCACCCGCACAAAACCAGAATCAATCCACAAATACAAAAACAACAAAACCAAAACCCCACCACCCGAGATCAACATCCGTTGCTCACGCACTTGTAAATTCTGCCAATAAGAAATTAATTTTTCCTTCACCACAACCTCTCATTTTTTATAAAATGCAAAACTCTCTAATGCAATCGTCTATTGAGGGTTGGGGGGCATTTTGTCCTCATGGCTGTCGCAAAATCGGCCAAAATGCCTCCCAACCCCCAATAGACGATGCTTTTATCCGGATAAAATTTTTTCCTTTTAAAACTCAAAATAAAAGTGCAAAACTCTTATCGGGCCTACCGTCCAAACGGGTGGCCGGAGGTTTTGTTTTGGGGTGCATACCCCAAAACAATAACCGCAGGACGGGAGCCCGTTTGGACGGTAGGCCCGATAAGAGTTTTGCATCATTTCATCGCGTAACTTGCAATTGCGCCATCACCCGCTCATTCTCCAAACTCGCATTTTCCTGCTTCACATTTAAACCTTTCGCACTCAACGCTGCCTCCAACTGACCCAACACCGCAAAATCCTTCGCAATCACTTCAAGATGCAATCCATCCCCCCTGAGCGACACCTGCTGCAAACTCACATCCGCAGCCCCCATCAAAGGTTCACTCACATCTTGTAAATACATAAATAAAGCATTATCCATGCTCCCAGAATTTTTCAACAAAGGCTCCATTCGAGAACGAATATTATCGCCCTCCTTACCTTCTGGAAAAACCGATTGATACAAGTCCATCACTTGCGCATGAACGGTATTATATTGCTTCTGCAATTGTTGATACAGAAGCGAAGCATATAAAACTTGCGCCAAAATAATCGCGCCCGCCACCCCCGCGATCATGTGCCATAAACGTTTGACCGCACTGATTTTAGGTCTGACAAAAAATTCTCCCTGCAATAAATTTAATTTTGTCGGAGGGGTAAAATGTTGCGCCCACAACGCGATGGGTTCTTGATTCACCGCTTCATACGCTAAGGGAATATCTAAGGTTGCGAGTTGCTCTTCCATATCCGCGGCTTCGAGCGCTAAATGATACACGTGTAAAGCCTGCGGTTTTTGTGTAGCCTGGGCGAGTGCTAAATTTAACATCGGCATTAATAATTTTTTTTGCACAGAAAAACCTGAGCTTAAGCCTTGGCGCACAAATGCATGGTCTTGATTTAAAAATACCGTCCAGGTATCGGTGTATAAAGGTAAACATAACCAATCTGGTAGGGCTTGCTGCAGATTCAATGCCCGCATTTTAAATGCATCGAAGAAAATTTGCATGCGTTTTTTGCTAATAACGGCAAGCGATACAGATTCACCCAATTGATAGGCAGTGGGCAGCGCGATATGCACATTTTCTACTTCTTCGGCCAATTGTTCTTCTAATAAAAACGGCAGCGCTTTTTTAACTTGTGCACCCCGCCCTTTAGGCAAAGTCACCCTGAACATACTGAGCCAAATGCCAGGTAATACAGCAACAATCGGGGTCTCTTTGGCAAGGGCTGCTAATGTTTCTAGCGTGCCTTGTGCAACTTTGGATGGGGTATCGCCCGCACATTGGCACCAGGCAACTTGCTGCCAATCTTCACTGATAGGGTAAACTAAAAAATAGATTTCCATGTATATGCCTGTTATAACTGCGATGTCCGCTGATAAACGGTTAATTGCGCTTGCGGTAAACGTTTTATAAAACTATAGCTGATGAAGGTGGTTTTTTGGCAAGTGGCTGTGGTTTTTAATAAAAAATACGACGTGCTCACTTCATACATGTCTTGCAATGCGCCCTCTTCCGTGATCATAACGCCTTTGGCTTTCGCACGGTTGATAAATTCAGCTTTATCTTTAAATGCATAATTGGCGCGATCATGTACGAGCGCTTCTGCGTTATGAAGAGGCGTATCCAATAATGCGGCTAAAACATGCGCGGGTGCCGTGTTCACATTAATAAGACCTGCGGGCAATGCGCTGATATAGGGCTCAATTTGGGTAAAGATCGGCTCTGAAAATCCTACGATTAAATTAAGCTCAGTGATACTGCTCATCGGCAAATGTGATGCACGATACGTTGGGGTAAGTTGAAGATAAGTTTGATCGGATTGTGGCTTTCCTTCATTCACCCATTCTGAGACATTTTGTGCTAAGTGCTGCGCATCGGGAATATTGAGAAGGGTTAATAATCGGTTGAAAATAAGGGCTGGGCTATAAATGCCACCTTCTTGTGAGCCGATCAAGGAATTGATATTGAATTGTCCTTGTAAGTCTGTGATCTGGCCGGTTAAAGAAACATTGCTTGCTAATTGCAATTCAAATGGAAGCGCCCAATCTTCTTGCAGTGATGTGGGGAGTTCTTCTTGGCCTTTGGGTTTTTTTAATAATGTTTCGGCAAAAATTTCGGAAGCTTGGGCCGCTTGCCAGCACATGTCCATGCTATTTAATTGTGCGGTGCGGCGCACGGCAAAAGAGCTGGTGGTGATCAGTGCATAGGCAATCGCAGCGGTGACCATCACGATGAAAATGGCTAGGACAAGGGCATTGCCTCTGGGTGTTGATCCCCCTTTGAAAAAGGGGGTGCCCGTTTCGGGCGGGGGATTTTGCGATGTTTGTTTATACACAAAGATCTTCAAATCCCCCCTACCCCCCTTTTCCAAAGGGGGATTATTATTGTGTTGTCGTTGTTGTTGATTCTTCATTTTTCATGCCGCCACTGGTGATAGGGAAAAGCCAAGTGATATTATGTCCATTTTCATGCGTGATTTGAAATTCTATCGCCATCGGTGTTAATGCTTCACCGGTATAATCTCGCCAATTTTGATAGTATGTGCCTTGATCGCTTAAATAGCGTAAGCGCATATTCACTACATTTTGTAATAAAACTTGGGAGATGGGACGCGTAACGCCGGCCACATCTAATACCGGGTAGGTATAGCGAATAAGTTCTTTATTATTAAGCGTGTATGCAACGCGTTGTAATGAAGATTTGTTTTTGGGATCGGTGATACCGCCTCTAGTGACTGCCAATAAAATTTCTCCAGGTAATCCTAATCTTGATAAATTTAAATCGCTGCTTAACATCAATGCGGGTAAAGGCTCGCCTTGACTATCGAGTACTTCACGCGCGACATATTGGCTTAAATCTTGATCTAACCAGGTGTATGTGAATTGCCAAGCTTGCAGTTCATGCGCCGCGTCGACTTGGTGACTTTGTGCACGTAATATCGCGTTTAATCCGGAGACGGCCATCATGGTGAGTAGCGATAAAATAAATAACGCAATAAGAACTTCCATTAATGTAAACCCTGGTTGCGTGTTGCGCATATTATTCCTGTGTGGTTTTTGTGTAGGAAGTAAATTCATTTAGAATTTTACCGCCTTGTTTTTCTGAAACCTTGACTTCTATGGCTAGGATTTCACGATTCGGTAAAGGATTAAGACTCGCGGCCCAATAAAAATTGCGCCCTAACATGGTTTCTGTTCCTTGAAATGCACCTTGTGCGATGTGCGCTTCAAAGCCTAATTGCAAGCGCGTTGCCGCGTTTTTTGCAACCCATTGTGCTAAAGCTACTTCTTGTACGCGGGTGAGTTGTTTGGTACTCATGCCGGTGGTTTGGATCACGGCCATCAGGGCGATCGCGATGATCGCGAGTGCGATGAGCACTTCGATGAGGGTCATGCCTCTTTGTTGAATTTTGTACATGGTTTTTTGTTTGTAACTTTGGGGTAAAGTTACAGTATAACTAATGCAATCGTCTATTGGAGGTTGGGTGCCATTTTTGCCTCATGGCTAACGCAAAATCGGCAAAAATGGCACCCAACCTCCAATAGACGATGCTTTTATCCGGATATATAAAATAAAACGATTACATCGCCCGAAGATCTGATGATGGCGCAACATAATGTGTGGTTGAAACTGGCATAATTAAGTGAGCTTCTGACCAGGGTTTTTCGACTAACTGCTTATCTTGCTCAGTGAGTTGCAAAGGCGCTGATTCTTGCCAGCCGGTGGCGAGCCAGGCGATGATGCCCATTAAGAATACGACAAAGACGACTTGAAAGAACTGATGAGATGCGCGAGGTGATTGCATAGAACCCTCCCTTTAAAGTGCATTTGCGTCCCACTATACTCCGTTGCACATGAAAAGTCCAAATGAAAAAAGCCGGATTGCTCCGGCTTTTTTGCTTGGCTACTCTGCTTTGTATCCCTTTCCACCGGCGTCCTTGCTCTTAAGACCCATTTCAGCAGCCTTACCTGACAATGATCCCGCTGTACTCATAGCACCACCTGCGGCTCCACCGCCTCTTTCAACTCCGCCTTTCATTTGACTGATCATTTCACCAGCACCTGCTTGACCTTGTGTTCTATCACCGATCCAAGCCAAGGTTCTGTTGGGCAACTCGGTAATGAGGTCATAGATCTTAGCCACAACCGTCAATAACAAGGCAATATATGCCATGGTCAACACAATATAACCAAAGAGTGTCGTCTCAATGTTTGCGCCATCTTTAAGGAATAGATAGAACGCTGCGTTTAATAAATCGACTGCGATCCAAGTTAAAATCATGGCCGCCACGAAACCAATCACCATAAGTGAAGGCCTCAACATCAAATTCAATATCATCATGATTGCTGGCTCAGCTTTACCCATAATATCTTGGTTGGCTTCAGGGAAAATAAGGCCAATGGCGATTAAAGGCGCAGCGACGATAGATTCAATTACGGCCATAAACCACCCAATGGACCCTACTAAAAAGATCGTATAAGGGATCAGTGGCAAAGCAACACCCAACATTACACCTTGTCCATATAAAAATGCAGCAATCCCAAAGATGATCGGCGCACTAAAAATAATCGTTATCAAAAGACCAAACATCGTTGCGGTTCCAAATGGATTTACATAACAAGAGCCTGCTGAAAGCGCCCCAATTATCGCTAATCCAAGATAGAGGGCCAGAGTTACCATCACCATCGCAACTGCGGTCTCGGTTAATTTGCCACCAAATGAGGCTGCTTTGTAAATCGGATCTTGAGAAAATCCACTTCCACCCCCGTATCCTTCTGTGCTACCAAAGCCGGTGATTTGCGCCATATACCATACCGGTTGTAGCGTAAATGATCCTTTAGTATCCGCTAAATTCTGAATATTAGTAGCAATCTGTTCCACTTCTTTTTTAGTCAAGCGATAATTATCCTGCTCATCCGCCACACCCGGATCCAATTGTTCATAACCAGGAACAGCATATCGCTCTCCCCATTGCATAAAAGAATAAGGATGGTCCTTTGCACAGTTATTACCTGCTGCTGTCTCACAGCCCCAAAAATTTTTCGCGTTGGTAATAGCGGTTTCATATTCTTGGCCGGTACCTGATTCAGGATTTTCAATATGTCTGTCAGGAAAATTCACTGTAATGGTTTGAAGATTATCGTTAAAGCTAGTGAGAGTCATATAATAATGACCAGCTAAAATCCAACCATATTTTCTTAATTCGTCGAGTTTTTTGTCACGACCATTACCCACATTTTGCTGATTGGGGTTTAGAATATTATTCGCACCCATCAGATAGTTAACAAAGACCGCCCCTATCGCGCGTGCTTCTGGAAAATGATCAGGTTCCCATTGCGTTACATCATCGCCTTCATCACTGGCCAAAAATTCAGAGATTTTTTGCAAGGAATTACTCATATCCAAAAATCCATTGGTATAAGTGCGTGCAATCAAGGACTGTTGTTGTTCATCAATGGGATTACCCTCTGGATCTTTATCAGCCACTTTAATTTCTATATAACCGCACTCCTGCCCGCCAGTTTTGTCTTCCCAGGCATTTTCGTTACCATAATTTACATATTTATAATTATCACCAGCACCACTACTATAAACGGTATATTTACCTGAAATTCCCGCAGCATCAGAAGCATTATGTGCGGCCATGCAGGTGGTATTACGTAACACTTGTTCTTCCGATGAGTAGGCATAGCGCATGTTCTGCTCATTCATATAATTCTCTTTGGTGTACTCAGATTTTTCATCCGCGTAAATTGCGCCGCCATCTTGGAAATAATCTAATGCTCTAGACCATACCGCATCGGCAGCACCCACGCCTTGCAAGATCAACCACATAACGGATGCTTGGGCTAAACAATAACCTGTTCCTGCTTTAGGAATTAATAAAGAAATACCCACAACCATACGAATGGGCATCCACACTGCATTCATTTTTTCGCCCAGGGGCTTGCCTTGTGCTGCAGTATTGAGTACGCCTGTGATTAATACATAAGTCACAATCGTTAAACCCACCGCTAATGCAATTTGGTTAAACACTTCAAATACATACGAAAGCAAATGCATATCGCCCCCGCCAGGGACCAATTGGTTACCAAATAGCGCGCCTAAATAATACACCGACACGTCTTCTTTCGTGGGTTGAAATAATGTGGGGAGAGTGTTTCCACTGTCTGCCGCAAACGCAAGCGTAGACATGGCACTTAAGATAAAAAAGAAAAGTACGCGCAACATGTTATTTTGACTCCTTAATGGAAGCATTTAAATATTCTTGAAATGTGCAACCTAATTTACGTTGCTTGATTTGGAATAACCAAAAATGACTTTTGAACGCATGGGCGGCCAAAAAAGCAGTGATACATAAGCTCACGCCCACAGAAATAAAATGGGCATGGACTAATAAATAAACAGTATAAGCACCTACAGCTAAGGCAGCTAAAGCATAAATCAGGATCTGGATCTTGAACGTGTTTTTACGTTCTTCTAGATCGGCTTTGGATAATTTAAGCCGTTTAATGGCTTGCTCAAAAGTCTCATCATCGGCTTTTTCCTGCTTAAAAAAACGGCTCAGCAAACGGCCGATAAACCGATCGGAAGAGCACACGTCTGAACTCCAGTCACACTGATATATCTCGTATG
>CAZPAA010000096.1:0-7360 GCA_964584425.1 uncultured Gammaproteobacteria bacterium
AAAATAACCAGACAATTGGAGTTTGAAAACGCAAAATACAGGTAAATCAAATAAAAAGTGCGCAGGTGTTAATGCGGAGGTAAATAAGTTTTGTGCCTTGGGTTCGTTATTTATTATGGCATCATAAAATGGCTGATCAACTTCATAAGAGTTTTGTGCAATACCTGGGCAAATAATAGCACTGATATTTTTAGCGCCTTTACTTTTCATTAATTTAATCACATTGGATAGTATTTCATTTTTCACACAATGCCATGAACAATGTGCTGCACCAACCACATTCAATTCATTATCTGCGAGTAGTACAGGGATGCAATCTGCAGATTGTACAGATAATACAATGCCAGGTTTTGAAGTGACGGCAGCATCTGCATCAGGTTCATCTGTAAAGTTTTCAATAGAGTCAGCGTCAATGACAGTAGATCCGTATACATGATGTAACACCAATAAATGTTTAGCATCCCATTCGTTAAGAACGGATTGATAATTTTTTAATATTGCTTGGTATTTTTCTTGTTCATTTTCTTTAACGCGATGTAATCCATAAACATGGGTAGATTTTTTAAATGACTTGTCAAGGAATTTAAATTTAATGTTTTTATTTTTAAGCATGGTTACTGCAGCTACCCTGTAAGTCAGGTGTTAACACCGGATGGCCTTGCTCGGTTAATAAAGTCGCAAGGCTGTGCCAAGTGCCATTTTATTCAGTATTCACTACAAGATCAAGAATAATTGATTTTGAGAAGGCGCCTAAACCAGGTTAACTTCCATGCCTTAATTTTTTTTCTTGAGTACGAGTATTGGGCATAAAATCCCCCCCATCAAAATGAGCCAAACAATAAATGCGAGCCTTTCGATGTCGTTGTCGTTGCCGTTGTGGGTGATAGGGGCTCAAAGCCATTTGCACCGCCGTCAGTATAAAAAGGTTTTGAGCCACTATAAGGTGAGGATTGGGTGTGATTGCTTAAGTCTAATTTTAAAGGATACTGTTGCTGAATTTGTAGTGCACGCACTAGCAGTTCAATTGCTACATGATCTTGTCTAAGGTAAAATTTAAATGTCGGAATATGATTTTCTAAACGATGTAGCTGCTCAGTAAATGGATGAAATGAATCTAGTAAGTAAGTCTTTGAATCCTTCACAAACGCAAACAACATGATTTTTAATTCAAAGTAGCGTTTTAAGTGTTGGTAGAGCTTTGGGAAAGTGTATCCATCTTTTACCGTGTTGTTACAATAATCTACGAATGAATGTTTCCATTCCCTGGGGTCTTCGGTGTATCGCGCATTTAATATAAATCTTAATATTCTAAAAGCAATAAATTGTTTCATTTCTTCCGGGTGTTCATTTTTTTCATCTTGCATTTGTAGGCAAAGAATATGTTCATATTCAATTGATAGTACCATCGTATTATCTATTTTTATGAGTAGCTCTTGCTGGTTGTCATCAAAAATAAATAATTTGAAAGTATCGGGTAGATATTTGTATAAATCAGCCTTAATATCTGCGCTAAGCTGCTGCGGTTTTTCTTTTTCATTTGTTTGTGTAGAGACAGGCGTAGATGTTGCCGTGACAGTTTGCGTGCTTTTGTGTTGTACGCTGAGTTGAGATTCTTTTTCAGTTTGAGTGGATTCATCACGATGAATATGGGCTTGTTGATTTTTAGAAGCGTATATTTTTTCCTGAATAATTTTTAAACGATAATAAATAGAAAGTGAATCAAGTTTCTCAGTAACAGCATTAGAAAATACGACATAGTTTTTGAGTGATTGCCGCAGCTCATGGTTTTCAGCATACCAATCGCGTACCTCTTTATCTAACATTTGTATGCCGTTAAATAATTCATCATTTTCTGACAATATTTTTTTAGAATTAAAGTATTGTGGCATTGTCGATGAGGCGGTTTGGTTAAATTTACTATTTGCGCAAAAGTTTTCAAATGAGAGTGTGATGAGATCATTATATTTTTCGTCATATATCTTAAAAATAAGAAATGAAAAAATTCTAAGCGTAATAAACTTTTTTGCTTCTTCCGATTTTTTATGGCTGCCTAATGGTAGATTGATCGCATGGTGTGAAAAATAATTTATTGAGGTCTTATTTGATGTAATATTAAATACAAAAGATTGTTTACCTAAATTAACCGTCAAAGTTCCTAAAAGCGAATTAAATTGATAGGGGAAAGGTAAATATCCCTGCAAATTAGGGGCAATATCATCAAATATTTTTTTTCCTTGCATAAAATGAGTCATTGTGACTTCAAAAAAAGAATCCTTTTCGGTATTATCTCTATTTTTAAAAAATCGGTTAAGCCTGTTCAAGGCTTCAGTAAATTCTTCTGTTGCTTGCTCTTTGGGTAGTAATTCAAAATATATTTTATGCAGGGCCTGATGTAATAAATCAGGATGTGTTTTAACCACCATCAATGCATTGCCATGTAAGCTGCTTATTTCTTTAAGATTATCGAGGCTGATTAGGGCTTGTAATGCTAAACAAACATGCGCAGCGGTTTGTTTAATGTGTTTATTAGTTATTTCTATTTGTATGCCGTGTAACTGACTTCTGTGCTTCGCCTGTTGTTCAGCTGTTATAGGTAGGCCCCAGGTAAATTTTTCTAAGTTAGTCATGGTTTGGTGAGTATATAGTTTTCTTACTTTCAGGTCAATAGAAATAAGAAGGTTTAGATGGGGTTGGACTTGGTTGTGGTGGTGATTCAAATAGACGGTGATTGCGAACTTTGTGTGCATCTTTTTTACGATTGGCTTTATCTAAATAGATGGCATACCAGTCATCATCATAATATTTATTAATATAAATATTTCTAAGTGGAGCGGCGGGATATTTAGGATGTTTAATTAACCCTAATGCGCGATCATAATATTTGAGTGCTTCCAATGGAAAAAAGCGCCAAAAGAAGTATTTTTAACGGCCTGTGAAGTATTAAATCAAATTTTATTACTTTCCAAATAACAATAGTTACTTTATATTAAGATGAGTTGTATAAATCTTGATTTTATGTAACGCTCATACATGAGGATCATTTAATATTTATGAGGAGACAGACTATGATGAAGAATTTGCTCGGCTTATTAGCTTTATTACTTATACCATCTTTAGCGTTGATGGGTTGCGCATCTACAGAAAAAACCAAAGAGCAAAATCACTTTTGGCAAAGTGATGAACATGATGAAAAAGGTAAAAAAAAGAAAAAGCATAAGCACAAACACAAACACGGCGAAAAGTGTGAAGAGCACGAAGAACACGATGAATACGATGATCACGACGAACGGGAAGAGCGTATGGAACGTGAAATTTTTCGCGATAAATAATTATAATTTTAGACACCCACTTTTTAATCGTAAAACGTGGGTTTCTTATTTCAACGTTGCACGTGAGGGCGCTTGTTCTATCTAGCCAAAATTAGTGTCGTTTCTTAGCTATGTGTGGCGCTGATATTTCTTCAGCTGCTTTTATCGCTTCATTTAAGCGTTTGGTATAATTTACTAACTGATCTCGCTCATAAAAAACTTTGCCTGGGATTATACTTTGAAGATTCATCAGTAAAAAATATTTGCTAAATCGTTCTTTATCTTTATGCAAATCTACAGCTTTCCCCCAATAACCATACCAAGGATCAACAATATAACAATCTGGGCCCCAAGTGCCCATGTCATTTTTATTAGAATTTTTTTGTCTATTGACTACTACAAAATTATGTCCTGGATGAGTATCGTCTGCGGCAGGATCAGTGTGAAAGTATTCTATTCGATGATCTGGTATACCCTGCGCTAAGAGCTCAAAAATAACCAGCGTATTAATAGAAATACAATTGTGTATACCGTTTTGGACTCCAGCAATTGCTGCTTCTGCTCCAGCCATTAAGTTAACTTTTGCTTGTAGTGCAGCCTGATGCTTTTCCTTGTACGCGGGCGTGAGTGTTTGTAAATAGCAGCCAACCGCATACTTTTTTTGATTTTCAACGATAGTGGCTTTAGCTAACTGATGTTCATCATGTGATAAAAAGAGACCGCCAAAACAATCCATTAATGAGGAGGTGATAAATGTTGGCATATATGTGGCAAACAGGATTCGAAGTAGGCGTTGTTGATCAACTTTATCTGCATACTCCTTACAACGCTGCTTAAAAGCCAGTTGCGCCTCTTCGAAGCTATGAATATTGTTGTTTAAAGGCTGTGCCAGCATATCGTTAAAGATTTTGCCCTGCGTTAGTTGATAAATCCTTTCAAATACTGTTCGACAAGTGTGTTGGAGAGTCATAATACCTCACATTTAGAGTTGGTATTTTAACTTAAAAATTGGGAATTTGTCAAACAAAAGTTAGAGTTATAAAGTAGGGCAACTATCCATTAGCAATGAGCGAACTATGATTTTCGATCACCGGAAAAAGTTGACCTTAGGGTTATATTGAAATTGAGGGGCTTATTGACGGTGACGGGGGCAGACTTGACACAAGCACAGGGCTTGATTTACAGGGGGCGAACCTTGGTCCGTTATTTTGTATGGGCTCTAGGAGAACCATAATTATTATTTTCATCTGACTGATAATCGTCAATTATCCGCATAGATTTCATTTCAGGATGTTTTTGGATCTGAGGGATTGAATGTCCATAAGGTTGATCGGAAAATGAAAGCACGCGTTGTACGGCAAATGTTTCTTCCGCTGAAGGTTGGTATTTGTTCTCGGTTTTGAAACGAGTACTGCGTTCTTTTTGCAAGTATTGTGTATATAGCGGATCAGTGGTTTCAATATGATCAGTTTTAGCATGGATAATTTGGTCTATTTCATGTCGCTGCAAAAAGTTCATAGGCAGATGTGAGAGATCTTTAAAAGGCTCAAATTTCAGGCCCTCATCAATTGCTTTGCGCCAACGGGTAAAGCCTTCTGGGCTCATTTTCATCACAATAGAACCATGATTGCCCATCAATTCAATTTTTTCATCTGTTTTTAAATTTGCTTTCATTCTAGTGAGGAGCAGGGGAATAAACATGACTTCAAGCACGGATATTGTTCGAACGCTTAACTCTAATAACAGCCATTTATTTTCAACTAATTCGGCGTCAGACATCGTATTAAAATCAGGGGTTTGATGACCGATGCGCTGCATTTCAACAGATAAAATAAGTTTTAATGATAATTTTGCATCGGCAGAAAGCTTATCAACAAATTGCGAAAATTCTTGTTCGTCCTCAAAGTCTTGTAAAGCTTGGAGCGCTGTTTGGGTAGCAGTGATATTGAATGTGCTTAAATACGGTATTTGCTCATTAAAATATTTCTTTCTTGAACTATTGGAAGGATAATAATAATCAGGAACCATCCCCATATAAAGATAAAACATCACTGGAGATACAGTTGTTTCCCGGGTGGCCGCGTGAAGAACAATATCGCCTGTGTATTCATTTTGAAAATAAGTACTAAGTACTTTGCGAAATTCTTCTGTGCCACCACCCCTCACTTCGGAGGTTAATTCTTCTATTTCAATATGAGTTCTGTCATCTTCTTCAAATACGTCATAGATACATTCAGAATTTGTATGATGTAAAGGACTATAAATTTGGCTTGGAGTAGGGCCGTAATGATCGGTGGGTGTAGATTCTTCTGACCCATATGACATCGGTTGTTTATCATTATCCATATTAATTTATACTACTATATTAAAGTTGACCTCATCCGTAATAAGCCCTGTTTAATAATGCTTCTGTTGGGCTTTTGTACATCATTCACCTCTTGTAAATAAGTTAGATTACCCATTTTGACACAACAAGCGCGATAGTCAATAGTCAACTTATACTTCGGCCTAAAATCGTTACGTAAGGCTTGTAAATAATCCACTTCCATTTTTTATAGGTATTAGATTGCTGCAGGTCTGCAGGATGCTTGCTGGTCATCATCATCCGATTGAAACAAACGAAGTAAGTTATTGATTTATTTCATATTCTATTTACGAGCAGGGCATATGATAAAATGCCACCTTTACCACCTTAATTCAAGGAAAGAAAATGAAAGCAATGGCAATTACTCAATTCGGGGACATTCATGTTTTTAAAGAAATCACATTAGAAAAGCCGACGCTCATCCCTGGTCATGTACTCATTAAGGTTCTTGCTACAAGCGTCAATCCTCTGGACTACAAACTCAGACAAGGCATATTCCCTGATTTTATTAAATCTTTTCCAGCCATTTTACACGGCGACGTAGCGGGCATTGTTGAACACGTGGGGGATGGTGTCACACAATTTTCACCCGGTGATGAAGTTTATGGCTGCGTAGGCGGATTTCTGGATATGGGAGGCGGCTTAGCAGAATATGTTCTTGCTGATGCACAATTAATCGCGCAGAAGCCTAAAACACTTTCATTTTCAGAAGCAGCGGCTTTACCTTTGGTTGCACTCACGGCCTGGGAAGGGTTGGTGTTGCGTGCCAATGTACAACCGGGTCAATCTGTGATGATTTGCGGTGCAACGGGTGGCGTAGGTCACATTGCTATACAAATCGCAAAATATAAAGGCGCTAAAGTTTTTGCGCTAAGCTCCTCATCAGAGAAAATGGAAATGGCTAAAACATTGGGCGCTGATGTTGCGATCAATTATAAACATACACCAGTTGCTGATTGTTCAGCCATTTATGCAGATAATAAAGGGTTTGATATTGTTTTTGATACTGTCGGCGGTGAAAATTTATCACATTGTTTTGAAGCAGCTGCAATTTTTGGTAAAGTGATTTCAATTCTTTCAGTAGGAAATTATAATCTCACCCCTGCGCTTTTTAAAGGACTAAGCTTGCATATGATCATGCAGCCATTACCCCTTATCACTGGTATTTCTCGATCACTTTACGGTGAAATTTTAACCAAAATATCTGCATTGGTAGATGCAGGATTTATAAAACCCCTTATTGATGCGAATAAATTCACAATCGCAGAAGCAGGCTCTGCACATGCTCATTTGGAAAGTGGGAATGCGATTGGAAAGGTTGTGTTAAGCCAATGATTGTTTGCATCACCATCGGTTATTTGAGGCTTTTCAATAAGACAGGTTTCATGCTAAAATGTTACCCATCTTAACCCCATCTTTATTTCTTAATTGACCTGGCTAATTAAGCTCTAATGATGATTGATTGTTAATCGATGTTGTGATTGTAGTTTGTCCTCTGCTGGTAGTACGATTCCATTGGGTTGTCGATGTTGCATTGCTTGCAGGACTAGCCATGGATTTATATTTTTGCAACTCTTTTTTTAATTCACTGAATACATTCGCATTTTTACTCATATACTGTGATAAATTAGAATTCGGAGTATTGTTTTTAAAAAAATCATTAGAATACAATTAAAACGTTACACTA
>CAZPAA010000097.1:0-7318 GCA_964584425.1 uncultured Gammaproteobacteria bacterium
ATTTAGAAATACCTAATTTTCCATCAAACGGCGCGCGTATGGTCTTCAATGCAACAAAAGCTTTTTGCTCATCCACTTGTGCATTTAATATGTGCAGATTGTATTCATCATTTTCTAACTGCGCTTTACTCACTGCGTTGAAAGCAAACTCTGCTTTAGAGCGATCATAAGTCAGCTCGGCCAATTGTGCCTGGGCTTCTAGTGATTTAAGTGCAGCAATATCAGGGTCAGCATTTAATTTAATTAAAATATCGCCCTTTTTTACTTGTTGATTGGATTTAATTAAAATTTCGCTAATGATGCCATCGACTTGGGCGCTAATATCCACGCCTTGGATAGCTGTTAAATTGCCAATTGCAAAAACCCGCGGCTGCCATTCTTGGTAGCCCACTTTTGTGGTAGAAATAGTCAGTGGGGCATCTGCTGCCTTTTTTTGCATATATTTTTGAATGGAAGATGAAATGAGGTGATAGCCTAATACTAAAGCGAGCAGTATCCCGACCACTATAAGCATATTGCGCATCGGCTTACTCATTTTTATTTTATCTTTTAGATTAATCTTTATCTTCATTGTTTTCACTCCACCATGGTCCGCCTAGGGCTAGAAATAAAGCTGCCGTATCCGCATAACGCGAAGCTTCGGCGTTAATACGATCCAAATAAGTTTCTTGATACGCGCTTTGCGCAAAAATTAAATCTAAATAATTAACTGCGCCGAGTGCAAATTGTTTTTCTGTGAGGGTCAAAGTTTCGCGCGCGGCTTTTTCTGCAGCGGCTGATTCATGTAAAGCTTTCGCATCATTTTCAAGCGCGGTTAAACTGTCCGCAACATTTTGTAAGCCGGCCAGAACCGTGGCTTCATATTCTGCGAGTGCAACTTTAAATTGTTCAACGGCAGATTTCTTTTGTGATTTTAGCGAACCGCCAGCAAATATGGGTTGTAGCACACTTGCCTGCCAATCCCAATAAATATTATTGCTATTAAAGAAATCACTCAGCGTATCTGAATTGGCACCATAGTTTGCAACAATAGGGAAGGTCGGTAATAAATTAGCCGTTGCAATACCCACATTGGCATTCGCTTGATGTAATAGAGCCTGCGCTGCTTGAATATCAGGACGCTGATTGATAAGTTGTGAAGGCACACTCACGGGTAATTCATGCGGTAAATGTAAATCATCTAAATAGAATTTAGGTAGTTTTTTTGAGCCAGGATAATCGCCAACTAATACGGCTAAAGCATGGCGCGTTTGTGCGAGTTGCGTTTCAAGTGTGGGTAAAGTTTCTCGCGTTTGAGCCAAAACTGTTTCTTGTGCCAAGACCTCAAATTGTGAGATGCTACCGATTTGGTATTGCTTTTGAATAATGTCGAGTAGCTTTGTTTCTTCTTGGATAATATCTTCCGTCGCTTTTATTTGTGCCCGTAGCGCACCTTCTAAAATAGCGGTGGTGACAATATTACTCGTGAGTGCCAAGTACGTCGCTTTCAGCTGATAACGCTCATAATCAACCCCCGCTTTTAAGTTTTCAATCGCACGTCGATTGCCGCCAAACACATCAAACACATAAGACACGGTGACATTGGCATTGTATAAATCTAAAAGTTGAACTGGAAAGTCCGATAGGGTTGCGCCCGGGCTGCCTTCCAGGCTATCAAATGCGGATAATTGTTCGCGGCCAGCATCGAGTTCTAGCCCCACATTGGGGTATAAGGTTGCGCCAATCAGGGCTTGCAAGTCTGCTTGGGCGGTCTTGAGCGTCGCTTTTGCTGCTTTCAAATCCGGGCTATTTTTAAGTCCGTGGATGATTAATTCGTTGAGCTTAGGGGATTCATAGAGTTCCCACCATTTTTGAGGAATATCTTTACCCAGTTTAAATACTTGCGCATGCCCACTGCTTAGGCCTTGGGTCTCTATCGTTTGTGCAGGAAGCGGCTCTTCGGTATAGGTATGGGTTTTAGGAGGATCCGGTTTTTTAAAGTCAGGCCCAACCATGCAGCCCGCTAATCCTATCAGCGGTATATATAATAGTATACGTTTGCTCAGCATCCCCGGCCCTTATCATGATTTTTATACGGCGTCCTTAAATTTAGGCCATGGGATAGGGGGAGTCAAAAATGATCACGGGTGGAAAGCTTGCTTTTTAGGCATGCCAGCCTATATAATTGGTCAACTAACTTTTTAGCCACAGGAATACAAGGTAGTTTACTCAGTCTTAAAGGCCAAAAGCCTGTGCGCTTAAAACTGAAATAAATCATCTAAACTTACTTCTTGCGCGATTAAATCCTCAGACCAAATATTTTTTTTCATTTTTTGTGCAGTCAAAAGCGCTAGAAAAATTTGTTTTTTAGTGCGAGTGAGCGTTGTAAATACCTCTATTTTTCGCAATAATTCTTTCGCATAAGCTTTGTCCAGCACGAAAGGTTGGGTGCTATATTTTATCTCGCATAAAGTGATGACTTGATCTTGGCGATCAAATAATAAATCAATTTGTACGCCCTCTTTCGTCACTGAATTTCCGTGGCTTTTAAAGCTGCCTGTTTCAGAAGAAATATAATCTAAATTTAATGCATGCCGAATTTGCGCAATGTGCTTTAAGCACACATTCTCAAAAGCATAACCCGACCATGTATAAAACGGTGCTGTATTGGCTTTGAGTTGCCGCGGGTTGAATGGCAAAGAACCGTACGTTATCGTTATCGCGCGTGGGGTAAAGAGGGTTTAATATCTGCAGTCTAGCTTAGTAAACTTGCTAGTTAATTGGACTTATGGTATTATTTCTTCACCACTTAGGAAAGAAAAACTCATGCCTATCAATAACTTAACAGACTTATTTGCAAGCGAGGCCTTGCGCACTGGCAAGACAGTCGATGGCAAAAATTTTCTTGAGTATTTTTATGACTTGAACCATCAGGCTAAGCATCCTTGGGCGCCTCATCTTTCCTCCGTCGATAAAGTAGAGGCCATTGATGCCTTGCTAAAAAATTCAACATTTAAAGCCTTACCGGCTTCACAGCAAGGTCTGTTGCTCAGTCTGACCTGCCAAAGTGAAAAGGACTTCAAAACACCGCTGCAGGAAATGGCGGGTACATTTGTGAATACTTTCTTGGATATCTTCAAAAAGAATAAAGCAAAAAACAATATTATTAATATCCTGAAAAATACATTTGTCACCATTGATAAGGAACAGGCGAAGGATTGCTGGTTTAGTATTATTTACAATGCTAACGATAACGATATTCATGAGTTTATAAATGAAGTTCCTGCGACCATGCTTAAGAAATTATATGAAAAGAATGTGCACGGATATTTAAATAGAGCAGATGTGTGGAACACTCCAACGAATTCAGGAGCACAATATTTTCGCCGTGCACAACTAGGCATTATTTTTAAAATTATGGAGCAGGGAGATTCGGATAGCGTTGATGCGATGACAGCCTATTTTGACTTATTATCTTACAAAGCATTGCAAGTTACAGATCGCAAAAATTTTGAAGATTTTGCCAGCGCTTTGTATGAAAGTCGAAATCGTAATTATGTTAGGGAATATGACCATGACAGCATAACCATTTACAACGCGCGAATGATCCGCATGAGGTATTTTTGCTCCGCAACTGCGAAAACGCAATATGCTTTAGTTGTATATGCTTTAGCAAACTATATTCGTATGCGCATTCTAGTCGTTAGCAAAGATCATAGAGGGCAAAAAGCCATTCTTTCGCACATTCAAAATTTTCCATTGACGGCATTAAAAACCTACATAGAACAAATTTGTGTATTACCCTTTCCCTTTAAAGAACAACTTAAAAAATCTGTCCAAATCATCCTAAATTATTTTATAAATTTCTCTGATTTAAAAAATGATTTTGATGAAATAAGTTCGCGTTTGTTTGGTGCAATTATTTCGGTAAAAGATGCGCTCGATCAAGTTGATACCAATTTTTTTAAGCAGTTTGTTTTAGATGAATCTAAATACAGAAGGTTTTTGTGCGCAATGTTAGTGGGTTCTAGATATTCCAATATTAAAACATCTTGTACAGACGAAGAATACCAGATATATTTATTAGTATCATCATATGAGGATACTAAGGAATTAGACATATTAAATTCCTTGGGGTCTTTTTCACTTCCAGAGGCAAGTGCAACTTTAGTTACTGATACTTACGCATCACTTCTCGAAATATTTAATAATTCGCTTTTAAAAGCTGGAGATGCCAATCCTATTTTTAAAGATACCTTATATTTTTTATCCAGTCTAAAATTATACGAAACAAAATCAGACAAATCCAAAATCTATATGTTTGTGCTCGCAAATATTGTTGATCAAAAAATTGTTCACGTTAACAATAAAGTGACCGAGGATTTTCATCGTCAATATTTACAACCTATACTCGATGATGCGCTGAACAATCAATTCAGATTAGCATCATTTAAATTTTTATTTATCATGACTATCAATCTTGCACTGCGAAAATTTATGAATCAGCCTCAGAACACAATTAATCCAGAACAAATTCAAATCATCAAGGCCGACATAGACCATTTTAGTAAAATTTTTGGATTTGAAATAAATGAACTAGATGAACATGCGCAAATTGTTTACGTTAAAGGCGCAACCACAACGCCCAATGATCCTACAGTCGCTACAACTTCCTGGTGGTCTTGGGCGGATTCTAATTCCAGTGGCAATAATAATAACAATGCACAAAGAAATCATCGCCTGACTAGCGTTCTACCCTCTATTAATTGATAACCTTCAAAATTTAAACAAATCATCTATTTGCGATAAGATCTTCAAGAATAAAATTTTCTAAACTTATCGCCATCAACGTGAAAATAAGTTTTAGCATGAAATTTGAGTGATAGACACACAAATTTCATGGTTATGCGTGCAACAGCAACTTTAACCTTTTGAAACTTTATATCTGTAGACCTGGATTTACTTTCAGCAATAAATGTTTAATTTTTAGCTGTATGTCTTGTAAACTTGCTTCATTTTCAGCTTCATAGCGCACCACTAACGAAGGTGTGGTGTTGGATGCGCGCACGACTGCCCAGCCGTCTTTAAATTCTATGCGTAAGCCATCGATGGTGATGAGTTTTGCATCGGGGAACTCGGCGTTTTTTAATAGTTTTTGAATAAAGGGGAATTTTTCGTCTTCTGGAATGGCAATCGTCATTTCAGGCGTGTTCACACTATTGGGGAGGGCGTTCCATATTTCTGCGAGGGGGATTTGCGCGCGGCTTAATAATTCGACCAAGCGTGCACCCGCATAGAGGCCATCATCAAAACCATACCAATCTTCTTTGAAGAAAATATGACCGCTCATTTCGCCAGCAAGAATTCCACCACTTGTTTTTAAGGCACGTTTTACAAAAGAATGACCGGTGCGTACCATTTCGGGATGACCGCCCGCTTGTTTAATTGCGTCGGTTAAATGTTTAGAGCATTTCACATCATATAAAATTTTGGCGCCTTTATGTCTTGTTAACACATCTTTTGCAAATAATATCATTTGCCGGTCGGGCCAGATAATTTCGCCATCTTGAGTGACAACACCTAAGCGATCGGCATCGCCATCAAACGCTAAACCTAAATCGGCTTTTTCTTGTTTTACTGTGCGAATTAAGTCTTGTAAATTTTCAATCTCGCTGGGATTGGGATGATGATTAGGAAAGTTGCCATCGAGTTCACAATAAAGCGGGACAACGATACAGCCCAGTTTTTTATAAAGCAGCGGTGCAATTTCACCGGCAATGCCATTACCACAATCAATCACAATTTTAAGTGGACGCTTGGGTTTAACCCGCGAAACAATCGTATCAATATAAGCGTGCGAAACATTCTGTGAAATCACTTGGCCTTTGGCTCGATGAAAGATTTTCGCTGTCGTGATTTGATAAATGTGTTGAATCGCACTTTCGGTCAAGGCCATAAAATCAAATAAAATTTTAAACCCGTTATAATCTTTTGGATTGTGACTGCCCGTCACCATCACACCCGTGCCGATATTTAAATAATGACAGGCAAAATATAAAACGCTGGTGGGGACTTCGCCGATGTCGATGACGTGCAATCCGGTTTCAACTAATCCTTGAATTAACGCTGCGCTTAATAGAGGGCTTGAAATACGCGCATCACGGCCGACTACAATATTTTCAATGTTTTGCGAAGCTGCACTTGTGCCAATCGCTAATCCTAAGGTGTAAGCAATATCCGGTGTTAAATTTTTATCAACAATCCCACGAATATCATATGCGCGGAAAATTTCTGCAGGGCAAGTCACTATTTTATTGGTGTCCACTTGAGCCAAATCCTCCAGTGCTGCGGTCACTCACTTGAAAATCATCCACTGTATCAAAAGCAACTTGAATAACCGGCACAAATACCAGTTGTGCAATTCTATCCCCGGGATTAATTAAAAAATGTTCTTTACTGCGATTCCAGCAGGAAATTTTCAGCTCGCCTTGATAATCAGAATCGATCAATCCCACTAAATTGCCGAGCACGATACCATGTTTATGCCCTAGGCCTGAACGCGGTAAAATAATCGCGGCAATCGCAGGATCTTCAATATGAATCGCTAAACCTGTCGGTAATAATGTGGTTTGCTCGGGTGCTAGGTTTAAAGGCGCATCTGTGCATACACGTAAATCAAGGCCCGCTGAGCCGACGGTTGCATACGTTGGCAATGGAAAATCTTCGCCAATACGTTTATCCAAAATTTTAAGTTGGATTTTTTTCATCCCAATACTCCCTGATGTGTTGTAAAATTTGTTCGGCTAAAATAAGTTTGTGTGCACGTGGTAATTTAATTTCTTTATTTTTTGTGATGAGGGTAAGCGCATTTTCATCACTGTGAAACCCTAGATCGGATTGGCTCACATCATTCACGCAAATCATATCAAGATGTTTATCATTTAATTTTTTTGTAGCGTGTTTAATCAGATCATGTGTTTCTGCAGCAAAACCAATCGTCAACGGAGGATTTTTTAATTGCGAAACGCTTGCCAAAATATCGGGTGTGCGAATTAAATTTAAATGTAATTCTGAATCTTGTTTTTTAATTTTTTGCTCGCTTATGTTAGCCGGCATATGATCGGCAACGGCAGCAGCGCCAATATAAATATCTTGATCTTTTATATGTGCTAACACCGCTTGATGCATTTGGGTCGCACTTTCCACATGAATTGTAACGATACCTTTGGGTGGAGGAAGATGCACCGGCCCGCTAATTAATGTGACATTGGCACCCAAATTTTGCGCAGCAATCGCCAGAGCAATCGCCATTTTACCAGACCCATATGTACTTACAAAA
>CAZPAA010000098.1:0-7264 GCA_964584425.1 uncultured Gammaproteobacteria bacterium
GTGGTTCGTGATAAAGTGGTTGCAGGCAGGAAGTGCCAGGCGCCTGATGGGGATTTTCGGTCTAATCTCCACCGTGGCGGGCATGCCTCAAAGATTAAAATCACCCCAGAAGAGCGTAAGACTGCGGTTCGCGCGACTAAGATTTTGTGATTGAATGTGGCTGGGGTGGATATTCTTCGGTCTAATCAAGGGCCTATGGTGCTTGAGGTGAATTCTTCGCCGGGATTGGAGGGGATAGAGACCACTACTGAGAAAGATATTGCGGGGTGTATTATTCAGTTTGTTGAGGATCATGCGCGGCCTAATCATTCTAAGACTAAGGGGAAGGGTTAGATTGTTGGTTTTGTGGTAGAATGCGAGCTTAGATTTAGTTGGCGGCATTTCTTCTGCCCATTGGGGGGCGTTTTGTCCTCACGGCTAAAGCAAAATCGGCCAAAACGCCCCCCAATGGGCAGAAGAAATGCACTTTATTTTGATACGTTATCTTGATACTTTTTTTGGTTTTTTTGGAGTTTTGAATGTTAACACGTATTCCTTCTTTTAATGATGCACAAGTTTTGGTGATTGGCGATATTATGCTGGATCGGTATTGGTATGGTGCGGCGACGCGGATTTCACCTGAGGCGCCGGTGCCGGTTGTGGCGATGCAGCATGGTAAGATTCATCACAGTCTCGGTGGAGCGGCTAACGTTGCGGCGAATTTGGCGGCGCTGGGTAGTCATACTACGTTACTTGGTATTGTTGGGAATGATGAACCTGCATTGCGTTTAGAGCAAATGTTGAATGAGCAAGGTATTCAATATGCATTTGAAAAAATTGACACGCACCCGACGATTACAAAATTACGGATTGTCAGCCATCATCAACAATTGATGCGCCTTGATTTCGAAGAGTCCTACGATACCCATGCCTTGCAAGCTTTGTTGCCCGCCTACACAGAAAAATTACGCGACGTGAAGGTTGTGATTTTATCAGACTACGGTAAAGGCACCCTCAGTCATCCAGAATTATTTATTCAAGCCGCATGTAAAGCAGGGGTCCCCGTTTTAGTGGATCCCAAACGTAATGATTTTACAGTGTATCGCGGCGCTTCCTTAATTACGCCGAATCAAAAAGAATTTGAAGCCGTCGTTGGACGTTGTAAAAATGAGCAAGACTTGGTCGATAAAGGTTTGGCTTTGATTGCAGAACACGAATTAGGCGCGTTATTAATCACCCGGGGTGAGCATGGGATGTTATTGTTGCAACGCGATAAGCCACCGTTTTTCTTAAAAGCCCACGCACGCGAAGTATTTGATGTGACCGGTGCGGGCGATACGGTTGTTGCCATGTTAGCGGCAGCCATGGCCGTAAATGTACCCCTCGAAGAAGCTGCAACGCTGGCCAATGTGGCGGCGAGTATTGTGGTCAGCAAATTAGGCACCGCCACCGTCACGCCGCAAGAATTGGAACAAACCCTACCCAAGATTGCGGGTCGCTTCCCCATTCATACCGAATCGGAAGTATTAGAACAATGCCGCGCCGCACGTGCGCGAGGTAAAAAAATTGTGATGACCAACGGTTGTTTTGATATTTTACATGCAGGCCATGTGGTCTATTTAAATCGTGCCAAACAATTAGGCGATTATTTAATCGTTGCAGTGAATAGCGATGAAACCGTACAAAAACTAAAAGGCCCGCATCGTCCGATTCATTCCCTAGAAGCACGCATGCAAGTGTTAGCAAGTTTATCTTCAGTCGATTTCGTCCTCCCCTTTTACGAAGACACCCCAGAGCGCCTATTAGGACTCATCCGCCCAGAAGTCTTAGCCAAAGGCGGGGATTATGATGTTGCGGGCGTCGTCGGCGGTGAATTCGTAAAATCCTACGGCGGTGAAGTCGTGGTTTTACCCTCAGATTTTGATTATTCGACCACAAGGATTGTAGAAAAGTTGCGGTCATGACAGAGGGAGAATGATGCTGCAAATAATAAGTGCATGATTTTGAAAAGCACCTTCTCGAGGAGAAGGTGCTTGGGATTTATAGCCGGGGTGATTATGAGCATTTGAAGTCTTTACCCGCAACATGGGTAATTCCGCCACCACTGCCGCCGCCTTCGAACTGATTATGATAGTTGTTAAGTGAGCCACCCCCAGTTCCCCATCCTAAATTATAAGGCTCATTTGCCATCCATTCTCCAACGCCTGCACTGCCGGTGAATTCCTCCGGCGTTTTTACACCGACACAGGTTCTTGAATGTCTAACCCATGGATGTTTTTTGTATTCTAATTCTTCTACATTCACCAGTACTTTATTCTTGACGAATGATTGAATAAGCAAAGGATACATATCCAGTTGGATTTGGTAACGGTTAAAAACAGCTGTGCCTTTGATCATATAAGATTGCTGGGATGCGCCTTCAACACCTAATTGGTTTAATATCAACGCGACATCTTTATCGGTAATGTCATGACGCTCAATCAAAGTAATCAGGCTTTTTGCCATGACACCTATGAAATAATAAGGGGTACGTTTCGCAAAAAAAGTTTTAAATCGATTGCAATGATCGGCAATTTCCTGTTTGCGAGTCTCGATCACCGTTACTCTGAAAGGGTCAGTTGGCTTGTCAGCGAATGCATTTTCAGCAATGGGCAGTACAATAAGGGCTATATCTGCTTCTTGCTGAGCGTTATATTCAAACCTCTCCTTATCGTTAGTGAGATTTTTGGGTGAATCTGCAGATGGGATCAGTGCATGACCTAATTTACTTTTAACTAATTTATTTAACTCTGCATAAGGATTATTTTTGTCGGTCAATAATCTGAATGCGCCTACACCGATAATCATCTTCTCTTTTATGGCAGTTTCTACCGCTTGAGCAAACGTATTTTCTGTTAGATTATTTATCTGTGTAGCTGTACCATCCACCAACCTAACGATCTTCTTTAAATCTTCAGCACGTTTTTTGTGTTGTGTAGCTTCGGCGTCTTTCTCATTCTTTAATGAAAGCAATTCTATATCCATTAGAGAGGCCATCGTGCACATTCTTTGAATATAGAGAAAAATGATTACCGCTTGGTCTTCACCGATCAGCGATAAGTGTAATGTACGCGCTTCACCGGCCTCAAGATGAGCGTTCGGTTTTTGGGTTTCAGTGATAAACTCCTTATATTTACCATTTACGGGTGGTAAACCTGAGTCTTTGTAATACTGTTGCAATAAGTACATCAACAAATCATCGTAAGTGGATAATGCAACTGCCAGTGGGAATATCACCTCCCCAGTAGTTTCAGATAAGGCTTTTGCCACGTCGAAGGAAACGCCTTGTTTTTCTTTTAGCGTCTTGCCAGGCAAATCAACTCGTCTGTCTTGGGGCAGCTCTTTATCACCGATTAATTGCCGATAAGCATCATTTTGTGAAAAAACACTGACGCAGGCTTTATGCCCTAGCTCTACTTGAAAACCAAGCGCATCGAGCACCACTTCGGTTTTTTTCAGAAAATTATAGCGTTGCTGTAGTTCTTCTAATTTTGAAACGTTTAATTGTAAAACAATGTCTTCATTGGGATCAGAAAAATACGCTTCTGTGCCTACATGATATTTGCGCAATGCTGAGAATGTACTAAATCTCGCATTGAGAGAGCCAGTGATTTTAACATGGATAGTATTTCCCGTACGCTCGGCAGAGAAACTGCCGTTTTGTTTTTTCACACTGCTACCGAAGGTGGTCGTTAACCAAGAGAGCACATCTTGCGCATCATTATAAGTGGATGCATTACTGCTAAAATTTGCAATGCTTGAGCTACTGGCGCTAGAACTGCTAGAAGCGCTACTAGAAGAGTTAAATAATTTATCAAAGAAACTCGGGTTATTATTATTGTTGTTAGATTGCACAGGCGCGATGGCAAGCGTGGTGGAGGTCAGTGTTTTTATTTTTTTCTCTTGATCACGTTTTGCCTGAAATGCGTTGATAAGATTTTTTAATTTATTGAAGGGCTGAACATTGCTACCATTATCCCTGATTTCGAGTTCTAGCAATGACGCTTTATCACAAACAATCATGCCTTTTTCTGTGTGAGCAATGACGGGATCTTGCATTTGTTTCTGAGTCACAGGATCCGTAAATAACACAATATAATCACTGGCTTCTGGATTACGTATCTCACAAAACCGCACGTAGGCTTTGTACTGTGAAGTACTAATAGTTTTGGGTTGATCTTCTGTACTATAAAACTCAAAATCTGCACCAATGACTGTTAGCTGGGTAAATCCACTCTGTGATTGCATGCCTTTAAAGGTTTCTAAGGTTAATGCCAAAACTTGATCTAATCTTTTCAGCTCTTCCTGCGCTTGTGGAAGTGTTAATGCCACTGGGGTTGATTTTGTCACTAGCGCTAGGAAGGAATTATTATTAGATGTTTGAGTCTGTGCTTGTACTGGCGCATGCATGGGTACTCCGGGTAGGGGCACATAATCAGAATAGCTGCTTTTGCTGACGGCATCGCTAATGGCCTTGTCAATTTTGCTTGTCATTGTTCTAGCGCTCCATTTTTCGCGCATGGCTTTATTTATGGCGAGCAATGTTGTTTCATCAGTACGCGGTCCCAGTGCTGTTGCATAACGCTTCAAGGTAAATCCAGGACTACTTTCAATAAATTTTTCGATGTCAATTTCATAGGCATGACGTAACGCGGCAGCGATGGTGTCGTTAGGCAGTCCCTTCAGCTGCAAAGGTAAGCCTTGGGTTGCAATATCTGCCAGTAATTTTTTTAGAATCACGTCAGTCAAGGCTTTGAAAAAATCTTCCAGTTTGTCGTCGCCTACTTCTTTAGCATTCGCCATCAAAATAAAATGTTTTGCATGGGAATATTCATAACAAGGTTCAACTAAAAGCTCTAGCGTATTTTTGGAAACCGCCTGTAAGCGAATAAAATCCTGTGTTTTAGTTACTTTTGCGCGGCTGACATCAATGTCAGTAGTCGCATTCATTAAAAATCCTGCAGAGTTTGGGATTTTGAGTGCTTCAGGTTTACGGATATAAGCCTTTTGGCCTCCACCCGTTGCTTGCAATGCCAATAACACCGGTTTTCCTTCTGGATTGATGCTTTGTGCGGCTAGATTATTGGTGTCGTTTAAAAAACTGGCTGCGGGAATAAATTTCTTTAGGAATACCAGATCAACGACGGTCTCTAGCTGTATTAATCCAGCATTATCGAGATCTAATTGTGCAACAGTGTCATCACCCAATGAATCTCTTAGTTTCATTTTCGCTTTAGCTCTAGCGGCTAATTCAGCGCTGGCCTGACCGTCCCCAGCAAGACCGCCTGCAGTATCGTATTTTCGCATATCATTGTCATTTGGCGCTTTTTCAATACGTGCGATAACGACGTGTTTATCATTTAAAAATGTAAATTGACTTAATGCGCCAGCCATATTTTTCAGGGCCTCGGGGTGTGCCTGTTTTGCAGGTGTTTTAATCACAATGGAGCCCGCAGGGGTCATGTGGCCTTTAAACCAATGGGGGATCCCATTTTTAAGTAGATTGGCAATGACTTGTGCGCGTTGTTCGTGATCAATGGCATAAGCCTGGTTTTGCGAATTATATTTGACACAGTTGGCTAGTGCTGCTGCTAAATCATCCATATCACTCATTGCTACACCCATGATGAACCTCCGATTTGAGTAATTTAAATTAAAAACCAAATAAGTCAGCCACATCTGTACCACGCCTGATAATTTTATGTCAAATGATTTTTGCAATCTCACTTGCAAATGATATAATCGATACGTTACAACGACGAGCGATCAATATGCCGAAGTCTTTACAACTCATTGATTTACCATACATAAAAGCAGTAGTTTTGCAAAACGAGCCATTTCCCTATGCAATAATTAGTCATTCACTCGTCCAAAATCATATTGCAGAAATTCAGCAAGATTATCCAAAAATTGAGGATGCGGGGAGCTTTCCTTTGAGCGCCGTGTCTTATGGGCCGCAATTTGCGCAGCTTATTGCAGAATTAAAAAGTGATGCTTTTCGCCAAGTGATGGCTGAAAAATTCGCCATGGATTTGGGCGATAAGCCGGTGATGATCACCGTGCGGGGTAGGGCAGATGCTACGGATGGACGCATACACAAAGACAGTAAAAGTAAGTTAATTACCGTATTACTTTATATGAATGAAGATTGGGATACTGATGAGGGTCGTTTGCGTTTATTGAATGATTCGCAAAATCTGGATAATTATTTTGCTGAAGTTTCGCCGCGCGCGGGGACCATGCTTATTTTTAAAGTTACTGACAATGGTTGGCATGGACATAAAACGTTTGTCGGCACGCGCAAAGTGATCCAATTAAATTATGTTACGCACGAGGCCGCGTTAAACAAACATGCAACGCGTCACAAAATTTCTGCGTTTTTTAAAAATGTACGCCGTAAACTATTAGGTAAAAATAAAGCCCATGAATGTGTTGATTGTTAAACTGACGTCTATGGGCGATTTGATCCATGCACTCCCTGCGGTGAGTGATGCGATTCGCCATATTCCTGATATTCATTTTGATTGGGTGGTTGATGAAGCCTTTGCCGATATTGCGCGCATGCACTCTGGGATTGAACATGTGATCACTACCGCCCATCGTCGCTGGAAGCGTGACACTTGGCAATCGGTAAAAAGTGGCGAATTTATTCATCTTTTGCGTAATCTTCGCAATAAAAAATATGATGTTGTTATTGATGCACAAAATAATTTAAAAAGTGCGGTGATCACGAGTTTGACGCGCGGCCATGTGCGCGCTGGCATGGATAAAAAAAGCACGCGCGAAAAATTTTCCGACTGGGTGTGTAATAAAACATTTTTTATTCCTGTGGAATGGCATGCAATTAAAAGACAGCGGCAATTATTTGCCTATGCCCTTGGTTATCCTTTGCCAGAAACAGCGCCGGATTTTGGCATCGATTTAAATAAATTACCTGCATTATCTTTTACATTACCTAAACCCTATTTGGTATTTATTCACAGTACCACTTGGGATACTAAACATTGGCCCGAGGCCTATTGGCAGGAGTTGATCAAAATCGCAGTGAAGGCGGGCTATCATATTGTGTTGCCTTGGGGGAATGCGCAGGAAGAAGCGCGTGCGCAACGTTTATCCGCTGCATCTGCGCAAACCACGGTGCTGCCACGTTTATCTATTCCCGAGCAGGCGAGTATGATTGTGGGGGCTGCGGGCGCGGTGTGTGTGGATACGGGCCTTGGGCATTTAACCGCCGCTTTAAATATTC
>CAZPAA010000099.1:0-6157 GCA_964584425.1 uncultured Gammaproteobacteria bacterium
CGCCTGGGCAATGAACGTGTAACCATCCAAGCGCTGGAAATTGTGGATATTCAAGCTGATAAAAACGTGATATTGGTCCTTGGCGCTCTGCCAGGTCCTGTAGGTGGAAAAGTAATTATTTCTCCCACCGTCAAACGAGTAAAGAAAAAAGAAGGTGACGCATGAACTTAACGCTTAATTCAAAAGGTAGCGCAGGCCAAAACCTTGAAGTGTCTGATGCCGTGTTTGGTGTCGATTACAATGAACCCTTGATCCATCAAGTCGTTGTTTCATTTTTAGCGGGTGCACGTAGTGGTACCAAAGCACAAAAATCACGCTCTGATGTGAGCGGCGGTGGTATTAAACCTTGGCGTCAAAAAGGCACGGGTCGTGCACGCTCAGGCAGTAGCCGTTCTCCTTTATGGCGTAAAGGTGGCGTGACTTTCGCGGCCCGCCCAAGAAGTTTTGAGCAAAAAGTGAATCGTAAAATGTATCGCGCAGCGATGTGCAGCATTTTATCTGAATTGATTCGTCAAGAACGTTTAATTGTCGTAGAACATTTAACCATTGAAGAACCAAAAACCAAAAAAATGCTTGAACATTTGGCACAATATGGGTTTAATGACGGTTTGATTATTTTGTCAGAATTAGATGACAATGTATTTTTGGGTACTCGCAATATTCCTCATGTGCAAGTCACTTTGTCGCAATATATCGACCCTGTATGTTTAGTTGCCTATGAAAAAATATTGCTGACACAATCAGCGCTAAAAGCTATTGAAGAGAGTTTATTGTCATGAAATCAGAATACTTATACACACTTATTCATGCGCCCGTTTTGTCTGAAAAATCCATGCGTTTAGCTGAACAAGCCAATCAGTATGTATTTAAAGTCGATAAAAAATCGACCAAGTTACAAATTAAAAGCGCGGTAGAAAAAATGTTTGACGTGAAAGTCTGCGCAGTAGACACCGTGACATTAAAAGGCAAAGTCAAGCGCACAAAAAATCGCATCGGTCAGCGTAGCGATTTTAAAAAGGCCTATGTGACTTTAGTCAAGGGACAAACCATCAATATTACTGAAATGCAGTAATCGTTTTAATTGTTAGGAGAGATATTGTGTTAGAAACCATTGTACGTCCTAAAAAGCCGAATACCCCGGGCACTCGCCATGCGGTTGATGTGGTCACCAAAGGATTACATAAAGGTCGTCCTTATTCACCTTTAGTGGTGCCGCTCGAAAGAGACACTGGACGCAATCATAGTGGTCAAGTGACCATGCGTTATCGTGGCGGCGGTCATAAACGTTTATATCGTTTGATCGATTTTAAGCGCAATAAAGATGATGTGACGGCTGTGGTCGAGCGTTTTGAATACGATCCTAATCGCTCCGCACATATTGCTTTACTGTTATACAAAGACGGGGAAAGACGGTATATTATTGCTCCCCGCGGATTAAAGCAGGGTACGGAATTGCTCTCTGGTGTGAATGCGCCTATTAAAGTCGGTAATGCATTGCCACTGTCAGCGATCCCTGTCGGTACAACGATTCATGGTATTGAGCTCAAGCCGGGTAAAGGCGCACAGCTTGCGCGTAGCGCGGGCGCGGGTGTACAGCTGATTGCTAAAGACGGCGCTTATGTCACCGTGCGTTTACGTTCCGGTGAGATGCGCAAAATATTAGCTTCTTGCCGCGCAACGGTTGGTGAAGTAGGACATTCTGAGCATGCTTTGCGTCAATTAGGCAAAGCGGGCGTGAAAAGACATATGGGAATAAAACCACATGTACGCGGCGTTGCGAAGAATCCTGTTGATCACCCCATGGGCGGTGGTGAAGGACGCACTTCCGGTGGACGTCATCCGGTATCCCCTTGGGGCGTACCCGCAAAAGGTTATCGTACACGTTCTAAACGTAAATCCAATAAACATGTGGTGCGTAGTCGCCACTCAGTGAAATAGCGAGGAGTATTGTGGCGCGTTCAATTAAAAAAGGCCCATTTGTGGCACACCACTTAATGAAGAAGGTACTAGAAGCGATTGCAAGTAAAGTGCGTAAGCCGATAAAAACTTGGTCTCGCCATTCAATGGTTATCCCTGACATGATCGGGCTGACGATTGCAGTGCATAATGGCCGCCAACATGTGCCCGTGTTTATCAGCGAAAATATGGTTGGGCACAAATTAGGTGAATTTGCACCTACGCGGACATTTAAAGGTCACTCTGGTGATCGTAAGGGTAAAGAATAAACATATTTTAGGAATTGATGATTATGCAAGTTTCGGCGCATTTAAGAGATGTTCATATCTCTCCACAAAAAACACGTTTAGTTGCGGATATGGTACGGGGTAAAACGGCCGCGCAAGCACTGAGTATTTTGCGCTATTTACCGCATAAAGCCAGCTACTTCATTGAAAAATGTTTAAATTCAGCGATTGCCAATGCTGAAAATAATTTTGGTGCAGACGTGGATGATTTAAAAATCAGCGTTATTTATGTCAATCAAGGGATGAAGCTAAAGCGCATTCGTGCGCGCGCTAAAGGCCGTGCTAATCGCATATTAAAACCTTACAGTGCAATAACAATCACGGTTTCAGATGAACGAGTAACAAAAGAGAGAGTATAAGCTATGGGGCAAAAAGTTAATCCAATTGGAATGCGCCTAGGTAAGGGCAAAATTAGAAACCCAATATCCAATTGGTATACCGATAAAAAGAATTTTTCGGATCTTGTTTATGGCGATTATAAAGTACGTGAGTATTTGAAAAAACGCTTGGCACAAGCATCAGTCAGCTATATCAAAATTGATAGACCCGCTAAAAATGCGGTGGTCACAATATATAGCGCACGCCCCGGTGCGGTGATTGGTAAAAAAGGTGAAGACATTGAAGCATTGCGCAATGAAATTAAACGCATTATCAATGTACCTGTGCAGTTAAAAATTGAAGAAATTCGTAAACCCGATCTGGATGCAAATCTAGTCGGCCAATCGATTGCATCGCAGCTTGAGCGTCGTATTATGTTTCGTCGCGCCATGAAGCGTGCAGTGAGTAGCGCCATGCGTGCCGGAGCACTCGGCGTTAAGGTTTGTATCAGCGGCCGTTTAGGCGGCGCTGAAATTGCTCGCAGTGAATGGTACCGTGAAGGCCGTGTGCCGCTGCACACACTACGTGCAGATATCGATTATGGTCTATCCGAAGCATTCACGACTTACGGCATTATTGGCATCAAAGTGTGGATCTTCAAAGGCGAAGTGATTGGCAAGCCAGTAGAAGAAACAACGGAAACAGCAGCAACACAAGGGTAAGGTTATGTTACAACCTAAACGTACAAAATATCGCAAGCAAATGAAGGGCCGCAACCGTGGCCTCGCTTTGCGCGGCAACAAAGTCAGTTTTGGTGACTATGGTCTTAAGACCGTAGAACGTGGTAGAATTACCGCTCGTCAAATTGAGGCAGCAAGACGTGCCATGACACGTGAAATTAAGCGTGGCGGCAAAATTTGGGTACGTGTATTCCCAGATAAGCCCATTACCGCCAAACCTTTAGAAGTGCGTCAAGGTAAAGGTAAGGGTAATGTGGAGTTCTACGTTGCATTGGTTCAACCGGGCGCAGTGCTTTATGAAATGCAAGGTGTTCCAATTGAAGTGGCACAGCATGCATTTGAGCTCGCTGCAGCAAAATTGCCGGTTAAAACCACTTTTGTTAAAAGAACGGTGATGTAATGAAAGCAATAGAAACCCTACGCGGGAAAGATGTAAAAGGTTTACTCGATGAGCTTGTTGAATTGCGTAAAGAGCAATTTAATCTGCGCATGCAAGCTGAGAAAAAGGCAACCCATGAGCACAAACTGGTTAGACGCTCTATTGCCAGAATTAAAACCATATTAGTTGAGAAGGGGCTGCATGTATGAGTGAGAAGGCAACACAACAGCGTGAAATTACTGGCGTAGTCACCAGTAATAAAATGAACAAAACCGTGGTTGTTTTGTTACAAAAGAAAATTGCGCATCCTTTATATGGTAAATATGTGCGTCGCGATAGCAAGTTTTATGCACATGATGAAGAAGGCGTATGTAAAATAGGTGATTTAGTTCGCATCAAACATACCCGTCCTATTTCAAAAACGAAATGCTGGATTGTTGACAAAGTCCTTTCATCAGCAGAGGGAAGTAAATAAAATGATTCAAATGCAAACAGAAATGGAAGTTGCTGATAACAGCGGCGCTCGCAGAGTTGAATGTATTAAAGTACTCGGCGGATCGAAAAGACGTTATGCGGGAATCGGTGATGTGATTGTTGTCACCATCAAAGAAGCGATTCCACGCGGCAAAGTAAAAGCCGGCGATGTGATGAAAGCGGTTGTGGTTCGCACCAAAGCCGGTGTGCGTCGTCCAGATGGATCATTAATTCGTTTTGACAGTAACGCCGTTGTATTGCTGAACAATCAGTTACAACCTTTAGGTACACGGATATTTGGCCCCGTCACCCGTGATTTACGTGGCGAAAAATTTATGAAAATTATTTCTTTAGCTTCGGAAGTATTATAAATGGTACAAAAACTTAAAATAAAAACCGGTGATGAAGTGATCTTGATCGCAGGTAAAGATAAAGGCCGTCGTGGCAAAGTGATATCAATTGATAAACAAGCTAACCGCGTATTGGTTGAAGGTTTGAATTTAATGAAAAAACACGTACGTCCCAACCCACAACAAGGGGAAAAGGGCGGCGTGAAAGAGAAAGAAGCGTTTATCCATATTTCTAATGTGGCTATTTTTAATCCGCTAACACAAAAAGCGGATAGAGTGGGCTACAAAATTTTAGAAGATGGTAGCAAAGTGAGAGTGTTTAAATCGGATAATGAACGCGTTGAGGGTAAATAATGGCACGTTTGCAAGCAGTATATAAAGATAAAATCGTACCTGAACTGGTCAAAAAGTTTAAGTATAAATCCGTCATGCAAGTTCCTAAAATAGTGAAAGTGACGTTAAACATGGGCGTCGGTGAAGCGGCTGCCGATAAAAAAATCTTGAATTTCGCAATAGAAGACATGACCCGTATTTCGGGGCAAAAACCATTGACCACATTAACACGTAAATCCATTGCTGGATTTAAAATTCGTGAAGATTGGCCAATTGGCTGCAAGGTTACTTTACGTTCCGATCGGATGTATGAATTCCTAGATCGCTTGATCAGTATTTATTTACCTCGAGTACGTGATTTTCGTGGCGTATCCAAGAAAGCGTTTGATGGTCAAGGTAATTACAATTTAGGTATTAAAGAGCAAACGATTTGCCCAGAAATTCCTTCAGATACAGTGGATAAAATTCGCGGCTTTAATATTACGATTACCACAACAGCACGCACAGATGAAGAAGGCTATGCACTGTTGTCAGCATTTAATTTCCCTTTTAAAGATAAAGATAAAGAAAGGTCATAAGATGGCAAAGAAATCAGTCGTTGCACGCAACAAAAAACGTCAAGAGCTCGTAGCGCGTTATGCGAAGAAGCATGCTGAACTTAAAAAAATCGTGCAAAGCGCTGCAAGTTACGATGAGAGAATGGCTGCATTAGATGCGTTGCAAAAATTACCACGCGATGCAAATCCAACGAGAGTGCGTAATCGTTGTTTAATCACAGGCAGACCCAGAGCCGTGATGAGCCGATTTGGTATTAGTCGCATTAAATTGCGTGAATTATTAATGCGGGGCGAAATCCCTGGTGTAGAAAAATCTAGCTGGTAGAAGGTATAAATTCATGGCAATACAAGATCCTATTTCTGATTTATTAACCCGCATTCGCAATGCACAACAAGCAAAGCATGAAAGCGTGTTAGTGCCCGATGCAAAAGTGAAAAGAGCGATTGTGAATGTACTCGTAGAAGAAGGTTTTATCGCAGATTCAAAACTTGAAACAGAAGCGAATCGTAGCTACATGCGTATCTTTTTAAAATACCATCAAGGTGTTGGCGTGATTGAAACCATAAAAAGAGTGAGTCGTCCTGGTTTGCGTATTTATAGAGGCAAAAATGAATTGCCTAAAGTGCGCTCCGGTTTAGGTTGTGCCATCGTATCTACCGCACAAGGTGTGATGACGGATGCAAAAGCACGCGCGATTGGTCAGGGCGGTGAAGTATTGTGTATTGTTGCTTAATTTAAAGCACCATTTGAAAGATTAATGTT
>CAZPAA010000099.1:6167-7261 GCA_964584425.1 uncultured Gammaproteobacteria bacterium
ATAAAAGTAATGAAATTAAGAGTTGCCCACAAGGCCATTGCGCTACCGAGTTCAGTGAAGATCGCCCAGAGCGATAATCAAGTCACTGTCACTGGCCCACAGGGAAATTTAGTTCAAGTGATTCCTGCATTAGTGACCGTGAGCGTGGCTGATGGCAAGATTATGGTTAAAGAAACCGTTGAGGGTAAAACCGCAATTACATTGTGCGGAACCATTCGTTCTTTATTGAATAATCATGTGATTGGGGTCACCCAAGGGTTTGAGAAAAAATTACAACTGATCGGCGTGGGTTATCGCGCGGCAGTGCAAGGTAATATCTTAAATTTAAGTTTAGGATTTTCACATCCTGTGAAGTTTGTGATCCCTAAAGGTATTACCATCGAAACGCCTTCACAAACGGATATTGTGATTAAAGGGATTAACAAGCAACAAGTAGGACAGGTTGCCGCTAATATTCGTGCTTATCGTCCGCCAGAGCCCTATAAAGGTAAAGGCGTACGCTACGTAGATGAAATTATTATTTTGAAAGAAACTAAGAAGAAGTAGCAAGCGATGAAAAACAGCAAAAAAACTGCAAGATTAAGACGCGCACGGTTATTTCGTGCTAAAAACCGTCGCCTAGATATACCCCGTTTGTGTGTACATAAAACGCCACGGCATATGTATGCGCAAATTATTATTGCGGACATCAGCGATAAAGTGCTGGTGAGCTGCTCCACCTTGGTGGACAGTATTTCACAAAAAGTGAAATACACCGGTAATGTTGACGCAGCACAAACCCTAGGTGCAGAGATTGCACGCCTGGCCATCGCTGCAGGGATTAAACGTGTGGCTTTTGACCGTTCAGGCCATAAATATCACGGACGCATCAAAGCTTTGGCTGACAAAGCACGTGAAGCGGGTCTTGAGTTTTAAATCCCCCTTTGAAAAAGGGGGGTAGGGGGGATTTAAAGATCTTGATATATAATCAAGCATCTCAAAATCCCCCGCCCGAAGCGGGCACCCCCTTTTCAAAGGGGGATCAAGAATTTTTAAGTTGATTTTTAGAGGATAAATAATGGCATTATCAGCAGCAGCTACAACAGGTTTTGACA
>CAZPAA010000100.1:0-7244 GCA_964584425.1 uncultured Gammaproteobacteria bacterium
AAGAAATAAGAGTAAGTGTGCGCTTGGGCCATCGAGCAGTTTACGCTGCTTAAACACAACAAACGCTAGACCGCCCATCATTAGCGGGAATAAATAGGCAACATGACCAAATAAATAGAAAAAGATATCCGCAAACCAAGCACCGGTGTGCCCCCCTAAGTTGACAATAGCGCCCGCCGTCCCCGTTTTCGACCAAGCAGGATCGGCTTTATGGTAAGTAAGCAATGCCAAAAATAAAAATAATGCAATGGCCAGAAGCAAAATCACCCCGCCTTCGCGCAGCCGATATTGCATTTGTTGTACCCATTGTGGTTGAGATTTATCTTTACGTTTTCCCTGTGCCATGCGACTTCCTTTGGCATGATTATGGTCTTACTCTTTTTTTAAAGCAAGATTTGATATTAACCCAATAAAATGTTAGAGTCCAAACCTCATCCATTCATGAGGAACCTAATGATGTTTATAAGCAGTGACAATATTAAGAAAGAACATCTCTCTAAAAACATTAGATTTAACGCAATGTACGCTCACGGGTGAAAGTCAGTCGTGGGTCGATACAGGACCTAGCAACATAACAGAAACAGATATCGATACTGCATTCCAAGCTGCGATAGACGCAAGAAACGGTACCCTGTCTATCGTCACTACCCCTCAAAATAGCCCCACGTATCGCTTTTAATTACCCCAACGCTTGCGGTACAATCCCTCCTTATCAATAGGAGAGATTGACATGAATCATTTGCACGCGCGTCTACTGATTTTAGGCTCGGGTCCTGCAGGTTATACTGCGGCTGTTTATGCGGCGCGTGGGTGTTTGGATCCAGTTTTAATCACAGGCATGGCGCCCGGCGGGCAACTCACAACTACAACTGAAGTCGATAATTGGCCTGGCGACGTCGAAGGTTTACAAGGCCCCGATTTAATGGACAGAATGCGCCGTCATGCTGAACGCTTTAATACCCAAATTATTAATGATCATATTCACAGCGTTGATTTAGCGCAACGCCCCTTTACACTTATCGGCGATCAAACAAAATACACCTGCGATGCTTTAATCATCGCAACCGGTGCCAGCGCAAAATATTTAGGTATTCCTTCCGAGCAGGCTTTTTTAGGTAAAGGGGTATCTGCTTGCGCAACGTGCGATGGATTTTTTTATCGCGGGAAAGAAGTCATTGTTGTTGGCGGCGGTAATACCGCAGTGGAAGAGGCTTTATATTTATCGAATATCTGCAAAAAAGTAACCATTATCCACCGCCGCGACCAATTCAGATGTGAAAAGATTATGGCGAATAAACTTTTTGCAAGGGCGAAAGAAGGCAATATTGAGATCCTCTGGCACAGTGTATTAGAAGAAGTCTTGGGCAATCAAAGCGGCGTCACCGGCGCAAAAATTAAAAATGTCCAAACGGGGGAAATCACCACCCTCAACGTTCCAGGTGTATTTATTGCCATCGGCCACACCCCAAACACGCAGATTTTTCAAGATCAATTAGATATGAATAATGGCTATATCGTTGTGAATAGCGGCCTTGGTGGCAATGCGACTGCGACCCAAATTCCTGGTGTTTTTGCTGCAGGCGATGTCACCGATCAAATTTACCGTCAGGCCGTTACCTCAGCCGGCATGGGTTGTATGGCCGCGTTAGATGCTGAAAAGTTCTTAGAACAATTAGCATAAGTATACGGCTCATACAAAATGCATTTCAGCCCCAAGCTTCAAACCATCAAGGCTGCCTGCGAGAGCCTTGAGAGGCTCGGGTAACTTATTAAATGATTTAGCGTTTCCAAAGTTCAGAATGCCTTTGTGGTGCAGTTTGAGTGCATGAATCATTGCGTTTGCTGTTCCCTTGTGGGCAGCATCAAGTGCTGTAATTTTTGCTCGATACATTGGGCTGTCGGCTGCAGCTTTCTTAGAAAGACGACAGTGTTCTGCTTTAGTATAGAGTTTCAAGGCATCTACACCATTTTCGTCAATCTCTGCAAGGGTGCAAAGATTTTTAAGTCCATAATATTTCATGAGCATTTCTAGATCTGGATTTTTTAAAAGATCATCCAACGTAGTGAATATACTTTGATTTTTCAACTGCTCCGTTACTAAGTTCGGATCACAATCTCCAGGCTGACATTTAAAACCAGCAAAAGCCAATCGCTTGATTTTTTCGCGCATCTCTGGAGTTAATTCGGATACAGTCATATTTTTTGATTCTTCAATCCATCGGAAAAATATATATTTTTTATCAGATGGTTCAAATGCCTCTAAACTCGCTAATGTAATATTTACCAGAATTTTTTCAAAGACAGGAGCCCATTCAGGATTTTTCTGATTATTATGCAATAAATACAGAATAGGGACAGTGTCTTGAATACAGGAAACCATGTTAAAATCTGCGCCATTCTCCAGCAAATAGCTGATGATATGAAGATGATTTTGATTCACAGCCACCGTCAGTAAATTTAAGCCCGAAAATTTTATATTGATATTATCAGCGTCCACTATTGAACAATTCTTCAATGATTCTAAATTACCTTCATAAACAGCTTTATAGACTCCCCTCCAGTTTTCATCAGGAATAAACACATTCATGATCTCTTGTTGCTTATTTGCCATAGCAAAAGAAAATGCAGTTCCATCCGCTATATTAATCCCACGCGTGATCAAGCGCTTGACTATCTCAAGAAAACCACCCGCAACGGCCCAAACAAGCAATGATTGATTTCTACTTTCGCCGTTTTCAGAAAAGTCAATCCCCGCATCTAGAAGTATAGGGATAAGATCATAATGCTTTTGATCAAAAGCAACTTTGACTAGACTTTGTTTTTGATCACCATTCAATTTTTGATTAATTGATTCGACGATACCTTCATTTTCCAATAGTTTTTTAACAACTGCTGTATGGCCGTTATACACTGCCAAGAAAAGCGGCGTCCAATTTTTAGAGGAATTGCAATGTATAGGAGCACCGGCTGCGATTAACTTTTCTACTATCTTTATATCACCATTGCGCGCTGCATAATGTAATGCTGTGAATCCATCCTGCCCGTTAAACTTTAAATCGGGTGGATATTTTTTATTGTTTATCAAAGCACTGACAATCTCTACCTGATTACACAAAACGGCCCAGTGTAGTAAAGAAATTTCTATGCCTTTAAGCGTAGGCTTCAAATCTGAAAAATCAACGTCCTTATTTAAGAGCATAGGGATAAGATCATAATGCTTTTGATCAAAAGCAACTTTGACTAGACTTTGTACTTTCTCATCATTCAATTTTTGACCAATCGATGATGCGATATCTTTATGTTCCAGTAGTTTTTCAACAACTACTTTACGGTTAAAATACACTGCTGCTAAAAGCGGGGTATTACCTTTATTGGAATTGCAATGTACGGGAGCACCGGCTTCGATTAATTTTTCTAATATCTCTTTATTACCTTCGCGCGCTGCATAATGTAATGCAGTGCATCCTTTCCCATCTTTGGCATTTAAATCAGGTTTGTCTTTATGTTTTAACAAAGCACTGACAATCTCTACGTGATTATTAAAAGCGGCCCAATGCAATAAAGAAACTGTTTCATCAGAAGAAATGAAATTACAATCTTCATAACGACTACCCGCATCTAAAAGCATAGGGATAAGATGATAATGCCCTTGATCAAAAGCAACTTTGACTAGGCTTTGTTTTTGATTACCATTCGATTCTTGATTAATTGATTTGGCGATACCTTCATTTTCCAGTAGTTTTTCAACAACTACTTGACGGTTATTATACACTGCCAAGAAAAGTGGCGTATTACCTTTATTGGAAGTGCAATGTACGGTAGCACCGGCTTCAATTAATTTTTCTACTATCTCTATATTACCTTCGCGCGCTGCATAGTGTAATGCAGTGAATTCTATCGAGTCTTTGGTATCTAAATTAGGTTGGTTTTTATGTTTTAACAAAGCACGGACAATCTCTACATGATTATTCGAAGCGGCCCAATGCAATAAAGAAACTGTTTGATCATTATGAAGGATTTTATCCTCATAACGACTAGCCGCATTTAGAAGCATAGGGATAAAATGATAATTCCCTTGATTAAAAGCAACCGTGACTAGCCTTTGTATTTCACCGTCATCCAATTCTTGAGTAATCGATGACGTGATATTTTTATGTTCCAGAAGCTTTTTAACAACTGCTGTATGGCCCCTTTTCACTGCCAAGAAAAGCGGCGTACGATTATCTTTGGATTTGCAATGTATAAAAGCACCGGCTTCAATTAATATTTCTACCATCTCTACATGACCTTCGCGCGCTGCATAATGTAATGCAGTGAATCCTTCCGGGTCAGTGGCATTTAAATTTGGTTTGTTTTTAAGGTTTAGCAAAGCACTAACAATCTCTACCTGATTATACAAAGCAGCCCAGTGTAGTAAAGAAATTTCTTTGCCTTCAAACGTAAGCTTCAAATCTGAAAAATCAACGTCCTTATTTAAGAGCATAGGGATAAGATGATAATACTTTTGATTTAAAGCAACTTTGACTAGACTTTGTTTTACATCGTAATTCAATTCTTGAGTAATCGATGGTTTGATATCTTTATGTTCCAGTAATTTTTCAACAACTGCCGTATGGCCGTTATACACTGCCAAGTAAAGCGGCGTACAATCATTATTGGAATTGCAATGTACGGGAGCACCGGCTTCGATTAACTTTTCTACCATCTCTGTATCACCTCTTCGCGCTGCATAATGTAATGCAGTGAATCCACTGTCATTTGCCGCATCGAGAGCAATCTTTGCTTCAATTAATAATTCTATGCCCTCAAGCCATCTGCTTTCAGTTTGAGCACAAAATATCAAGAGCGAAGGCTCAGGTGTTCCTTTCTGATATTTTACCAAAAGTGATAATGCGGCTTTATTTTTTGTTAAAACAGCTTCATTCCATAGTGATTTAATTGTTTCTTCGTCTTGCGGGAAAAATTCAATACATTTATCATCAAGAAAATCGTGATAATAAACTAGCTCTTTTGCATCAGCCATTTTTTGTTTTTTTAATATTTTTGCATGAGCCGCATTACGTTCCTGCCATTGAGAATAATTGTTAATATAACGTTGATTATTGAAGAGGTCCTGCTTTTTTGCGAGTATTTCAGGCAATGTTGTTTTGACGTCATCCAATATAGGCGAAAGAAGAAGTAACGGTTTTTCTTTTCCTGCTGAAAATATCCGATCATGTGCATTGAAAATCTCTTCCAGTCGGTTCGCATTGACTTCCACACAGCGATGGAGATTTTCTTGCGTAACCTTGTCACGTTCTGCTTCGGTTATTTTCAATGCTGCCGGTGTATTGCCATCTTCCGCTCCCTCGCGCAGCCTTAGCAAGTAACTCTCGAAAGTGAAAGATCCTATATTAAGTGAGGCGATCGTTTTTTTTTGTTCAGAAGGTAATTTATTCCATGGATCTTTCACAAATTCTAAAATCAGTGGATAAACATCTGGGTGAGGATATTGGTCTGTGGCTTCCGATATAACTAACTTGCCATTGATTATTCTTTCGGTTTTCTTTTTGCTGCTGACACCATTATCTCTTAAATCTTGAATCAGTTTTTTCACGGCCTGATACAGGCCTTTTCTTCCTGCTAATTCAATACGGTATTCAATTTGCTCCATATAGCTTTCTATGGGGGATCCAATTCCAATGGTCGCCAAAGCTTGGCGATCTTCAGGAGAAAGATCAGGTCTTTTGAATTTTTGGCAATAAGCAGAGTAATTATCACCCTCATATTTCTCTTCAGGTAGCATCAGGCCATTTTCACTGCCAGGCGCTGTAGCATAAAGATGTTGAACGCACGGTGTATTGCCCTTACCATCCTGAGAACCAAACCAATCTACAAAAGGAATAATTGCCTTCCCATCATGGCTGATAATAAATTTCCGCCAATCGATGTGACGATCTTCGGGTGATTTTTCAGTGAGTGAAATTAAAGTATCCTCTACGTTATAAAAATCAATTTCCAATGTGGGTATTAATATCTTGATAATAGGTTCACCCGGCTGCGCAATCAGGATCGCCAATTCTTCACATAATTGATTGATGGGACTTTCAGGACATTCCACATAAGCTGCGGGCAGTTTTTTAATTCTTCTCCACCGCATGTCCAAAAAGCTACGCAGCGCTGTTTTGAGCTCAGCCTCATCTGTAATTTTCAGTAGGCCTTCAAGTTCCTTTGCTGAAAAATTCAATTCATCAAGAAACATTTGGGACTGTTTATCTTGTAAACCAGCCTTCTTCAATAAGCGTTGAAAATCAGCTGATTTGCTCTCTTTGGCTTTTAGAAAGGCTTGGATCGTTTTATGCAATTTTATACCGCTCGAATAAATTAACCCATTGATTTTTATAGAAAATTCATACGCTCTATATGTTAGTTTACCATTTAACTAATCTAAATGGAACCCCTCTAAACAAGAATAATTAAGGTTAAATTAAGGCCTCCCATAGACTACCCGTTTTATTTGCAGATAATTTACTCTATGATTTTTCTCTTAAGATGGTATTATTACGGCTCTGCCACCTTTTTAAAGAGAACCACAAACAAGAGGAAAATATGTCACGCGAAGATCATATAGAAATGAACGGCAAAGTCATGGACAGCCTGCCTAACACCATGTTTCGAGTAGAACTTGAAAATGGACATATTATTACCGCCCATATCTCTGGCCGCATGCGAAAAAATTACATTCGTATTTTAAAAGGTGATGATGTGGTGATCCAAATGACACCGTATGATTTAACCAAAGGACGCATTGTCTTTCGTGGCACATTGCAAAGCCGCAATAAATTGGATGATGCAGGCTAAACCCTACTCCGCTTCAGCAAATACTACCGCTTTGGTATAAGCCATACCCAACTTACCCTCTACGCAAGTCACTTTTGCATGCCCGCCCTGTACGAGTTGGCCGAATAATATTTCTTGTGCAAGCGGCATTTTGAGTTCATTTTGAATCAATCTTGCCATGGGGCGCGCACCCATTTTTGGATCGTAGCCTTTATCCACTAAGTATTTTCTAGCGCTCTCATCCACTTCCAGCGTTACGCCTTTATCATCCAATTGCGCTTGCAATTCCACTAAAAATTTATCCACCACTTGGAAAATAATATCAAGCGGCAAGGCTTGGAATTGCACAATTCTTTCCAAACGATTACGAAATTCTGGTGGGAATGCGCGTTCAATTTCTCGCATTCTATCACTGGTAAATTATT
>CAZPAA010000101.1:0-7217 GCA_964584425.1 uncultured Gammaproteobacteria bacterium
AATTTCTGCCGTTCTTGGATGAAGTCCCCTACATCACCATTAGAATCGATCCATGACCCTTTGAGATACCACGCACGATATTCTTTAGAGCTATAATATATTGCTTTAGTTGTGGGGTGCGCATCGGTAGAGCCATTTACTAATTTAGGGTTCGTTTTTTTCCAAAAAAAGCCCTGATTTCTATGCCATTCTTCATAATGTATTTTATCAAATGCGTTATCTTGTCCTTGCAAAAACTTTAGCTTGTCCAGCTTTTCAACTGCTTCCACAGCATCTTCATTACCACGACTGGTTTTCTTTAAAAGTGCTTTATAAAAAGCTTCATGACCAAACTGCCCTTTATCAGCTCGATATTGTGCCTTTAAAGCTGTATTACTTTTAAACCATGTGTAAGCAATGTCTTCTTTATTTTTCTCTTCTTTCCACTTCTTAAAGTGGGCTTTATTAATTGGCTCGAGTGAAATATCGACTAAATAACATGCTAATAGCTTCTCTTTATTAAATGAGGCTGGAATTTTAAAAGCTTCATAGGCTTTTAGTATTTCATTTAATTTTTTGCTCGCATCATCTACTTGTACCCCTAAGCCAGCATTACCCGTGGTGGTTTTCTTGATACCTTTATTACCTTTGCTAAATTTACTTTCAAATTCTGCCCAATTTACATCAGGATGAAGTGCTATTGATGCTTCACCTGTTTTATACAAACCCGAATAATCCGTTTTAAATTTTTGTACCGTTGCCCCTAATTCCTCTTTTAATAAATATAAAGCTGCGGCCACTACCGATGGATTTTGATCTTTAGCAGATCTTACCAGTTGGGCACTTTCTTCTGTTGCTTGACGTGGCTTCACTGCTTTAATTAGATTGGCATTTTCTCGTGCGTCTTTAATTTCTGCATGAACAATACTAGTTAATTCTTGCAGCGTATGCTTTTTATCCAACTCCGCTTTTTCTTCAGTAACATCAACATTGATGCCTTCGCTACTCGCTTTTCTTTCCAGTGTTGCAAGTTTAGCAGCACGGGCATCTTGATCTTTAATATCAAAGTCAATTGCGCCTTTTAATGCTGCTTTGATTGCTTCAAATGCAGCTGCATGTTTGTTAAAAACCTCATCACTTTCATTAATATCAGTCAGTGCATCTTGTTTAGCATTTTCAATAATCTCTTTTATAATATCGCGTATTTTTTTGGCAGTATTAGGATGGTTTGATGCTAATTGATTTAACTCTACCGCATTTAACTGCCCGGTTAATAATAAATGACGGACTACCGATTTTTGGGCCTCAAGAACTTTTAGTAAATGATCTTCAGTAAAAATATAAAGATTGGTTTCAAGTTGTGATAAGGTCTCACTATTTCCTTTTTTACTTTGTGCATTTTCTATTTCACTATGAAGATTCTCTTTTGCTTTTACGATTTTATTGACTAATAAAAACAACTCATTAATTCTAGTAATAACGCTTCCACTAGTATTTAGATTAGTAAACTTATCGTTATTATTTAAATAGGAAGCAAGAGAAGTGGCCTGTGGAGCCATAAAATGATTTTGATCTGTAAAACCAACTAATTGCGCATACTCCCAAAATGCAGTTACAACAAGATTATTTAAACTCTCCTTTTTTTGATTATCAAAAAAATTATTTATAACAGCTTCACTTTGGCTGGTAAAAGCATAGGTTTTAATTTTGTCGTGCCACGTAACAAACCGCGTAACATCCTCTTCTTTTTCATTTTTATACTTTTCTTCTAAAGAATAAAATGCATTTCTTGTGGTTGCATCCCCTGATTTTTTTCTGATCGACAATGCTATCTCGGGTGCTACAAAACTTATAGAAGCACGCGCGCTTGAGGTGTTTATAGATTTAGCAGGGCTGTTACCGGTGGTGCTGTATGCTACTGTGTTGTTATTGATATCACTGTTGTTGCTATGGCCACTTCCGATGCTACCGTCAACATGACTGTTCCCAGAACTATTTGTCTTCGTCAGTGTATAAGCTGGTACACTAGACAACGATATAAAGGTTGGTTGCGATTTATTTGCGGTAGCATTGTTTGCTCCGCTTGCTGTCGTTGATGCAGAGCTTGAGGATGAGCTGCTGCTTGCCGCACTTGTCATTGGTGAGGTTTGTTGTTGCTGCTGCTGCGAGTGCTGTGACATCAGTTGTTGTTGTTGTACTGGCTGTTGTAAAGGCAGCTGCTGTTGTGACGGCTGTTGTTGCAACTGGGGTTGCTGTTGCTGTTGCTGTTGCTGTTGCTGTGATTGCAGCTGAGCCCGCGCATTAGCTTCTTCCTTTGTTAATACTCCATCAATATACTCAGCCACCCTCTTAGCCCGTGCCAAAAATTGAAGGTAGCCCTTAACCGCGACCAGGCTTGTCTTCGTTAATTCAAAAGCGTCACCAGCTGTGCCCTGTTGAAGTGCGTTTACTAAAGGCGTATGAACCTCTTTGAAAATGGTCACTAAACTCTCATTTATCCATTTAATATGTTTTTTGCGTTCTTCAGCAAACGTTGCGGTAGGTAAAAGTCGATCTCTAAGGTAACTTTCTCTAGTCATATTCCCCTTAATTTTGCCATGATAAATATTAAGGAGTACATCCTGTAGCTGGCTACTATCTTGAATAGTAAGTGGATTGGTAGGACATATAGCTTTATATACATTATCATTATTAGTAGATAAGTGACTATTAGATCCTTTTACCGAAATCATCATGGTAATTTCATTAGCACGTACTTCATTCGCATCTGTCGGCAGTTCACCGTTATTAAAAGACAGCGTTCCCTTATTATGGGCGTATAAATAATCCATAACGATTGAATCATCATCGCCATTAGCTACCTTGGTAGTAGCGTCTCTAAGTGAAACCTTGGTATTAAGAAGCCAGTTATATACCTGTGATGTCCCTAATAGTGCTGCTGTGATACCCATAATCTTGCCCCTTAAATATTTGCCAAATCATCTTGCTTCACTACTTCGATATTAACAACGTAACCTTAAGATAATATTAGCTAAACAGTCCATTTACTAAACTATTATCGTTGTTACTGTTGTTGTTACTGTTGTTGTTACTGCTGTTGTTGTTGTTACTGCTGCTGTTATTGTTACTATTAGTGTTATTGTGGCTATACGATGGGCCATCCATCAACATCAATGCACTGGTGTTTGAAGACGGTAATGAGGGTGGTAATGCATTCCTCATACCTCGCTGTACATGAGGGTTAAGAGCAGCACTATCAAGATTAGTGGTGACGGCTAACAAAGCCAATAGATCTACTATTGGATTGTTTTCTATGCGGCCGTTTGCGTCCCTAGTCGCGCCTATCATACGCATGGGATCTTGGGGGTGTGCTATAGGTAAACCGCCAGACCCAGGCAACATCTGTGCAAGCGGTGCAGTCACAGCTATTGTACTGTACATCAAATTATACGTCTCATTCATGGTGTCTTGAATCTCTTGTGGCGCATTTGCCTGCCAGGTAGACATTTCAGCATGGATAAGTTGAAACTGAGTAGATATATCTCTTAACTTTTGCTCCAATTTTCCCAAATCAGTTTTAAGGGCGTTGTAATTGATTTTCCAGTTGATATCACCTTTACCGTTATAAATCTTAGCTTGATGAATGTCTACAATTGCTTCTTGCAAATCTTTTAAACCTCTTAATGCAGAATTAACCTCAGTTACACCATTAATGACAAGTTGTTGAATAATCTGTCCATGGAACATATAAGTAAATGTATCTCCAATAGATTTACTCACTTTCATTGCTGGTTTAAGGATGTATTGTAACCAAAGCAATAACCTTACTGATGTGTTTGCTGATACAAAAGTAGAAATAATACTGCATTTTTGCGTATTTTTAGCAAGACACTTTCTTTCATGCTCATAAATATCTTTAGAAATTCCATGATCACTTGATTCTGCTTCTTTGAACATGCGAACAGCAGCTTCTATACCTTCCTTCGTTGTTTTAAGATGTTTTTGTATGAGGTCGCTCACAAAGGGATAATGTGAAGGGTGCCCTATTTTAAAGCCAGCAGCAATTGCTTTATCCCTAAATTCAGCCAAAAGATCTTTAGATTCATCCAAATTAAATGCTGGGTATAGCGTAGACAAGTAATACTGACCATAGACACCATTTTTATCTGCAAAGTCTTTAAACGGAGTACTACCAGCAGAAGCATAAGTGTAATTTGAACTTAGCTCTGCGAATGTCATCAGGCCATTGGGTTTAGCAAGCCGGGGAGATAATATATTCGCAAAAACATCATGAGCAAGCTCTCTCAATCCATTCATCTTCTTATTCTGGGTCGATAACATCTCATGAGCAGATAGACAATCTTTATAAACCTTAATGTTCAACTCCATTTTTACAAACTGCTCTTTCATTCTCAGCAAAACCTGGTGGATATCACGTTCGCCATCGACATCATCACTTTCTTTGTTGCGCAGATGTAAAGCCGGACGCTCAGTGTCTATCGTAGCAAGCAACTGATCTATGAACTTCAACAAAAACATTACTCTAAGCCGTTTTGGTCGTCCTACTGCCTCTTGTGTTAGGCTCTCTGCAGCTCTAGCAATAAAATATAGGATTTGCACATTCGGCTCATTGGGCCAGCCCCTATCCATCGCACCATTTAAATAAGCGCCCTTCATTTGGCTATAAAATTTAGTAAATGCCAACACAATTGCTTTAGCCGGCCCCATTGAACCATCGTCTGTGTCCTTAATATCCCAGAGCTGTATGTTGCCATCAGTAGGCCCTGGTGAATCTATTGGCCTGTTATTTTCCAGAATAAACTGTGGGGGCGTATAAACGTTACATTCAAGCATTCTAAATGCAGCAATATTATCATTGGTATTCGCACTTAAATGGACTTCCGCATTTGACGTCGGGGCTTTTGTAGAAGCTGGCTGTCTGTATGTAGGCCGATGAAAATCGGGATTCTCTGACGCCAAAATTTGAGGATCTTTATATTTTGGAAACCAAGCTTTTTTATCTTCTGCTATTTCTGCAGCTGGAGGAGCAGCTGGCACCTGCCTCTGAAATACAGCTCCTATCTGATTAATGGGTGTGCTAGGCAAAGTCAAAAGATAGTCGGTGGTTGGTGAAACATATGTAAGATTTGAATTGTTAGTCAAAGTAAAAGTGCTGAGAAAGTAAGAATACTCATCAAGCTGAGTCCTATCAAGCGCATTGACTTCCGCATTGCCAAGCGCGTCAGTCACATCTTTACGTGCGCCTTCTACGCATGCCTTGATATTGAACATTTGTTCTATTTCATCAGAGCAATATCGCTCAGGATCCCAAAATCTGCGCCACCTCATAATCAATCCCCCCCTACTATGCACAATTAATATTTATTTAATAAAATTTTTACTTAAAAAACTATTTTGCATCCAAAAATTTTAGAACTTCCTTATTGAATTAAATACCAATTTATTTATCTCCTAAATTTAGACTTATGTCAATAACAAAATTACATTTGTCCATTACTTTTCAATAACACAACGAATTTTCCCTAATTATTCAACATAAGGAGTACAGCAGGCTAAAAAACAGTGTATCTTCACTTTAAACTTGAAGATACACTAGTGTCATATAAGATTTGGGTCCTATTTTTTTTGTATTAGTGCAGCGCCTGGATCCGCTAATACATCATTTAGGTTACCAAAGTTTGAACCTTGATTCTGATTAATAATACTGGGAACACCCGCTGCCAATAGTGCAGATTCCTCGGTCGAGATACTTGACTTATATCTATTACACGTACCAAAAATCTTTAAGCACGCACTATTAGATATCTTACTACATAGATTGGCTACTGAATTCACCATTGTATCAAACGCGTGCTGTGGATTATCGTATACTTTTTTGGCTAAAGCAGGTCCCTCAATCACAACGAATGTTGCAGCTGCGCCTGCGAATGCTGCGGTTACTGCTTTTGGACCTTTTGTAAGATCCTGTAAATATCTACCACCTACAAGATGTGATGTGATCGAAGATGTCACTCGCCCTGCAGCTCCGGCGGTAATGGCTAAGGGATTATCGTAAATTGAAGAACGTAAATTTGGAAAGCCACAGTAAGATAAACATAGTCCGCTATGAAGAAAATACTGAAAGACTACTGAAGTTACGAATACAGCCGCTAATGCCGCTTCTGCATAATCATCTCCAGTTGCATGGACAAGTGCTTCTGCAATACCATGATTGATAAACACATCTAGACCTGTTGCTATAGTGAAAGCTATAAAACCTTCCATATCTTGTCTGGTTAGCAATCTGCTGCACCCACCAGGGCCAGTGGCTCTAGCCATCTGTAAATAAACAGCCCCCACAAGTGCCACTCCTCCACCAATCCAAGCCTGTTTAAGAAAATCAGTTGAATCTGAGCCCACTACAGCCCAGGACCCATTTGCATGCTCTAGTCCTTTATCCCCGGCGGTTTTAGAAATGATTTCATACCAGAAGGTCATTGCAGACTGCAGACCAGCGTGGCCGTATGCACCAAAAGTATTGATAGGCATAATAAGAACTCCTCAAAAAAAATATAAAGCTATATAGATAACACTAAATTCGATACTACTGGATCGGATGGCAGATGTAAACCCCTTTATGACCTAAAAGTTAGGTATTTGGCTTATTGTCGCCGCAATGACCTACATCCAAAGACTTCTCCTTTTCTTCGGCCAGGCTAAGAAATTTAGCTTAAATAAAGAGATGTTATTATGCCAGATAACGTAAATAATGAAAGCAGTATAAATCACGGAGCATCAAGGCCGGTAATTTTCATACACACCTCTCTATGGATAAATAATCCCGTAAATTTTAATATTTTAAGGATTTAGACTCCTTGTAATTAATATATAAATGGGATACAATATCCAAATGCACATCCAACGCTACTATCATATTGAATCTATGCTAAGGCGCCATAAAGCCTTGGTATTATTAGGCTCACGTCAATCCGGCAAAACCACCTTGCTGGGGGATTTTCTTAAACACACCCAGTTAAAAACAAAGTTAGACACTGGTGATAATGTTCGATTGCATGCCTTATTTGAAACCAAAGACATGTCTTCTTTACGTGAATATGTAGCGGGATTTGATTTACTTGCAATAGATGAAGCACAACGTTTGCCTCATGTGGGCGAATGTATAAAAATATTACTCGACCAGCACATGGTTGATTATGTGATTTTGACCGGCTCCTCTT
>CAZPAA010000102.1:0-595 GCA_964584425.1 uncultured Gammaproteobacteria bacterium
AGAAGGATGCCCATCCGCAGACAACATCAGTTCACCATTCCCATTCAAAAACCGCATCCGCGTAAACGCATTAATAATAAATCGAAAACGGTCTATGCCAACCAACGCTTCATCCCAAAGCAAAGGCTGCTCACCATACATATCTTTTAATAACGCACCACACAAAGGCCCCTGCAATTGCACTTCAACTTCTTTAGCCAAACGCATTGCACTTGATAAATCCCACAATGGATAAATCCCCGCATGCACCAAAGTCACATTCAACTTCGCATCATGATGCAATAAAGGTTGCTGCGAAAGCCAGAATAAAATTTCATCCCGATCAAAAGCATTCAGCACATCATCTAAAGTATCTTTAGGATGAGCGGGCCGAATACCCTGCGCCAAGGCTAATAAATGCAAATCATGATTCCCCAAAACCGTTAACGCATGCGGTAATTGCCGAATAAATCGCAATGTTTGGAGCGATGCTTTTCCGCGGTTGACTAAATCACCGCAAAACCATAAAGTATCCTGACGTTCGTTAAACGAAAGACGATCTAGCAGGCACATTAATGAAGCCTAAAACCTTTGCACATCGCCGATCAAAAAAGTA
>CAZPAA010000102.1:605-7098 GCA_964584425.1 uncultured Gammaproteobacteria bacterium
AAGGACAGTAAAATAAGTTGGACATGGAATCCCTAAAAATAAAGGTGAAGTATGAATCAGTGGCAACCCAGTGCATCCATCGATAACTTAAAAAAACGTGCAGATATCATGCAAAATGTGCGCACATTTTTTGCAAAGCGTAACGTATTAGAAGTCGATACGCCACTTTTTTATGCCTCCACCGTCACCGACCCCGTGCAAAAAGCGTTTCAAATGGGAGATAATTTTTTACAAACCTCTCCAGAATATGCGATGAAGCGTTTGCTGGCTGCCGGCAGCGGTGATATCTATCAAATATGTAAAGCATTTCGCGATGATGAATGTGGGCGGATGCATAATCCTGAATTTACCATGTTAGAATGGTACCGAATCGGTTTTGATTTAGATGATCTGATGGAGGAAAGTGCCGATTTATTACAAGTCATTTTAAACTGCGAACGTCCTGAAAAAATTTCCTATCAGCAATTATTCTTAAAAGTTTTAAATATCGACCCATTAACCGCAGAAGCTGAAAGTTTGAAAGCGATCGCATCAGCGCAAAATATCCAATTAAGTGATGGCTTTACTACCGTTGAAAAAGACACTTGGCTAGATATATTAATGAGCCATATTATTGAACCACAAGTTGGATTAGGCAAACCGATTTTCATTTACGATTATCCCGCCTCACAAGCTGCACTTGCCATCGTTAACCCAGATAAAACCACCGCAAGACGCTTCGAAGTTTATTACCAAGGCATGGAACTCGCCAACGGCTACCACGAACTGCTAGATCCCGATGAACTCGAGCGCCGCTTTATCGCAGACAATCAACTACGCAAAGCCCGCCACCTCCCAGAGCGCCCCATCGATCACCAATTACTCAACGCCCAACGTCATGGCATCCCTGATTGTGCCGGCGTGGCTCTAGGGCTAGATCGATTAATCATGTTGGCACTGCAAGTGAAACATATTAAAGAAGCGGTTGCGTTTGTATAATAAATTTAACGATATAATTTAATCGGCAAATGCGCAGAGAAATGATCAAAATCTTTATCTAGGGTATAAATGGCAAGCGCATAACGATGGGCAACCGCACAAATTAAAAAATCTATGGCTGAACCTTGAATTCCTTTTTGACGAACCGTATTGGAAAACTCCGCGGCACGTTCATAATCACTGGTTTCAATCAATAGATCCGGAAATGCTTCAAGGGTATTGCGCAGTTTTATAAATTGCTGTTTATGGCTTATCCCCGAGAGAATCTCTTGTCGAATCGGCCCAATAATATAAGCTCGATTTTCTGAAATCAATTCACGTAAATGATGAATATGCTGGGATTCCACATCCGTTCTGCGTAATGCGAGTGACCAAATACAAGTATCTATTAACACCTGCATTATTCTCTCCCGCGTTCTTTTTTGTAATCATAACTGGGGTCATATTCAATCTTGCCAAATAGAGAAAAAATTTCTAACTGTTGGTGGCGTTGGATATATTCTTTTAACGCAGCAGTGACCGCAGCCTTTTTGGTCTGATGGTGGCCCACTTCAAGTGCCATATTAATCAGTTCATCATCAATTGCTAAATTGGTAGCCATGAGCCCCCCCTTGAGTGTGAATATCTACACTAAAGTTTACACATATAAATGTGTGATTTCAAGTTAACTCAGCTGCGTACTTTTACCCATGTAATGTGTACCGGAAACAGCAATGCGCATAGGGTTATCCTTCTAAATATATAAGATATAGATTACGATTATAATTGACAATTCAAACCTATTGTATCTCACAATTCCTTATGATATGATGCCCAACCTTGGCACAAACACTTTACTTTAATCGCAGCGATTTTAATTTTCATGAAAAAACAAGAGCTTACTAACAATGAAGCGCAGCCTTCGCGTATTGTAGAAACGCTAAAGTGGCTCGGTGTATTGCTGTTGGCGGTGTTAGGGATTGCCGGTTTTTACTATTTTTCTGCTTTTGCCCTGTTTTTGCGGGTCATTGGCTTATTGGTGGTTGTGGGTTTAATGGCGGTGTTGGTTCTTCAGACAGAAAAAGGCCAACTGCTGTGGGAGTTTATTAAGGGCGCGCGCGGTGAAGTGCGCAAAGTCGTATGGCCCACTCGCCCAGAAACAACGCAGTTAACTCTTATTGTATTGGTGGTGGTATTAATCGCCGCGGTGTTATTGTGGCTGATTGATTTTGTATTGTTCCGCGTTATCGCACTATTGACGACAGGCTAGGAGCTTCGCATGGCCAAATCTTGGTATGTAGTACAAGTTTATTCCGGTTTTGAGCACCGAGTAAAAGAATATTTAGAAGAATTTATTAAGCATGAACACCTGGAAGAGTCTTTCGGCGAAATCCTCGTGCCTACTCAAAAAGTAGTCGAGATGAAAAGCGGCCAAAAGCGCAAAAGTGAGCGCAAATTCTTTCCAGGCTATGTATTAGTGCAAATGGAAATGGATGAAAAACTCTGGCACGCCGTCCGTCACATTCCTAAAGTATTAGGCTTTATCGGCGGTACCAGTGACAAGCCCGCGCCCATTAGCGACAAAGAAGCACAAAATATTTTACAACAAATCGAAGTAGGGCATGAAACCCCACAACCCAAAACAATTTTCGAAGCGGGCGAAGTGGTACGCGTCACTGACGGTCCATTTGCCGACTTTAACGGCGTCGTCGAAGAAATCAACTATGAAAAAAGCCGTTTACGTGTAGCCGTATTAATTTTTGGACGCTCAACTCCCGTAGAGTTGGAGTTCAGTCAAGTAGAAAAGTCGTAATAACCCGAAGGAGCTTATTTTAGCATCTTAATAAAAGGTTTGTATGTGATGATCCCCCTTTGAAAAAGGGGGTGCCCGAAGGGCGGGGGATTTAAGATCTCTGTGTATAAACAAACATCTTAAATCCCCCTAACCCCCTTTTTCAAAGGGGGAACTAGATAGCGACAGTCCTTTTAATAAGTTACATCGATAAGCGTTTGCACTTCAAAAGGAGCACATCGTGGCAAAAAAAATCCAGGCGTATGTTCGCCTGCAAGTAAAAGCAGGCGAGGCAAACCCTAGCCCCCCCGTAGGTCCCGCATTAGGCCAACGCGGCGTCAACATCATGGAATTTTGTAAAGCGTTTAATGCGCAAACTCAAAACATGAAGAAAGGCACACCGTTACCCGTAGTGATCACGGTCTACACCGATCGCAGTTTCACTTTTGTTATCAAAACTCCTCCAGCTGCTTATCTATTGAAAGAAGCTGCAGGTGCTGCAAAAGGCAGTGGCAAACCGAATGCTGAAAAAGTCGGCAAAGTCACCCGGAAGCAATTAGAAGAAATTGTGAAAATGAAAGAGCCTGATCTGACTGCAAGTAATCTTGAAGCCGCTATCCGCACAATCGCTGGAACAGCACGCAGTATGGGTATTGATGTTGAGGAGAAAGGCTAATGAGTAAAAGTAAACGTATGAAGAACGCGTCATCACGCGTTGAAGCCGGTAAAAATTACGCACTCACAGAAGCAGTTAACCTGTTAAAAGAGTTATCCAGCGTAAAATTCAGAGAGTCTTTTGATGTCAGCATCAATTTAGGCGTTGATCCACGTAAATCTGACCAAGTGGTTCGCGGTTCCACCGTATTGCCACGTGGCACGGGTAAAGTGGTGCGCGTCGCTGTGTTTGCAGAAGGCGAACAAGCGCAAGCTGCATTAGATGCCGGCGCAGACATCGTCGGACTCGATGATTTAGCGCAAAGCGTGAAAGACGGTCAAATGGATTTCGACGTCGTGATTGCAACACCCAGCACCATGCGTGTGGTTGGACAATTAGGCCAAATATTAGGTCCAAAAGGCTTAATGCCGAATCCTAAAGTCGGCACTGTTGCACAAGATGTCGCCGCTGCAGTTAAAAACGCGAAAGGTGGACAAGTGCGTTATCGTACTGATAAAGCCGGTATTATTCATTCCACCATTGGTAAAGCAGATTTTAGCGCAGAAGATCTGGTAGAAAACCTGCAAGCACTCTTAGCGGATTTACGTAAATTAAAACCCAGCGGTGCCAAGGGTATTTATATGAAAAAAATCACGTTATCCACGACCATGGGTCCTGGTGTCGTGATTGATCAAGCGAGTATTTAAAATACCCGTCATTGCGAGGCACGAAGTGCCGTGGCAATCCAGGTTCAGCGTGAGTTGATATTAAAACTGGATTGCTTCACCTTCGGTTCGCAATGACGGAGAATGACACAAGGCTTTGTATTACGGATTAATACGCAGTATTGATTCGTAATCGTCAAAGACCGTAGGCATAGTTTTTATTTAATGACCTGCGTCGCCTACGCAGACGGTAAAACCAAAAAAGTTTCACCGTAAGGTGTCTGCTTTCAAAGCAGATGAAGTTAGACCGACCTGAGGAGTGTGTAATGACACTAAGATTGGAAGATAAAAAAGCCATCGTTGGGGAAGTCAATGCGATTGCAAAAGAAAGTATTGCTGCAGTCACCGCCGAGTACCGTGGTTTAACGGTATCTCAATTAAATAAAATGCGAAGCACAGCTCGTGAACGCGGCATTTATTTACGGGTGGTTCGCAATACCTTAACGCGTATCGCCGTTAGAGAAACCAAGTTTGCGTGTCTTGATGAAACGCTCACTGGGCCTTTAATGGTTGCTTTTTCAAAGGATTCTCCGAGTGCGCCCGCGCGCATGTTAAAAGAATTCGCGAAGGAATTTGAAGCGTTAAAAGTGCGCGCATTAGCGGTTGATGGTCAATTATATGGTGCAAAACAACTCGATGCGGTTGCAAGTTTGCCGAACAAAGAAGAAGCCTTGGCGACTTTGTTGTCGGTGATGCAAGCTCCCATCAGCAAATTTGTACGTACGTTGGCTGCAACACCACAAAAATTGGTGTGGACATTGGTTGCTGTGCAAGAGAAAAAAGCGGCGCAGTAATTTTCAACATTTTTTATTAAATAGTGGAGTTTAAATCATGGCAATTTCAAGAGATGATATTTTACAAGCAATTTCCGATATGAGCGTGATGGATATCGTTGAGCTTATCAAAGCAATGGAAGATAAATTCGGTGTAACGGCGGCAGCGCCTGTTGCAATGGCCGCTGCTGCGCCTGCCGGTGGTGGTGATGCCGCTGCTGCTGAAGAGCAAACTGAATTCAACGTGGTGATGACGAGCTTTGGCGATAACAAAGTCGCAGTCATTAAAGCGGTACGTACTGTCACCAACTTAGGCTTGAAAGAAGCCAAAGATTTGGTTGAAGGCGCACCCAGCACCATCAAAGAAGCTGTTTCTAAAGAAGAAGCTGCAACCATCAAGAAACAACTTGAAGAAGCGGGTGCGAAGGTTGACGTTAAATAGAGCTGCTTGATCGAGAAATCCCCCTTTGAAAAGGGGGGTAGGGGGGATTTGAAGATCTTTGTGTATTATCAAACATCTCAAAATCCCCCGCCCTAACGGGCACCCCCTTTTCAAAGGGGGATTTGATAGTTTTTTAACATAACGATTAGAGGATTACACATGGCTGAAACAGTATACTCATCAACTGAAAAAAAACGTATTCGTACAGATTTCGGTAGCCTGCCTCATGTATTGGATGTTCCTGATTTATTGAATGTGCAAATCCGATCTTACAATGAAGATTTTTTGCAACTCAATCTTCCTGAAAATCAACGCAAAAAGGTTGGTTTAGAAGGCGCTTTTGCCTCCGTATTCCCCATTGAAAGTTATTCCGGTCATGCTGTTCTAGAATACGTTGGATACCGTTTAGGTACCAGCGTGTTTGATGTAAAAGAATGTCAAATCCGTGGTGCCACTTATGCAGCACCGCTACGTGTTAAAGTGCGCTTAGTGATTTTTGATAAAGAAGCCCCTGCTGATCAAAAAGTCATTAAAGATATTCGCGAACAAGAAGTTTACATGGGCGAAATCCCATTAATGACCGACACCGGTTCATTCGTTGTCAACGGAACTGAACGTGTGATCGTGTCACAGTTACACAGATCCCCTGGCGTATTTTTTGAGCACGATAAAGGTAAAACCCATTCATCCGGTAAATTACTTTATTCCGCACGCGTGATCCCTTATCGCGGCTCTTGGCTAGATTTTGAATTCGATCCTAAAGATTGCGTATTTGCCCGTATCGATAGACGTCGTAAATTACCCGTTACCATTTTATTGCGCGCTTTAGGCATGAGCGTTGATGAAATTTTAACCGATTTTTTTACATCGGTTAAATATGTCATAAAAAATGAATATACCGTCACCATGCAATGCCAACCCGAAGAATTACGCGGTCAAATTGCAATGGTTGATTTAAAAGACAATAAAGGCAATATCATTGTTGAACGTGGCCGTCGTATCGCTTCACGCCATGTAAAACTATTGGAAAAAGCCAATATCACAGAAATTGATATCCCAACCGAAGATATCATGGGCAGTTCGATTGCACATAGCATCATTTATAAAGCCTCAGGCGAAGTGATTTGACCCGCCAATTCGGAAATAAAA
>CAZPAA010000103.1:0-7064 GCA_964584425.1 uncultured Gammaproteobacteria bacterium
ACGGACTTTAGGATTACTCTAAATTAAATGACAAATCGGATTTTTACTGGACTTGCTTTTTTAACCTGCGCGATGATGTTACTCCCGCTGATTGGGCTCGGACTAGGTTTAATTAATCCCGTAGAAAATCCGCTTGCGCCTAAAACATCTTGGTTAGCGTTGTTCCAACAAACTGATCTTTGGATCTTATTGGTACGCACGCTGATGCTGGGATTATCTGTTTCGGTATTATCGGTGTTTTTAGGCACATTATTAGCGGTTTTATTTGTGCGCACGCGCTATCCTGGATTTCATGCGCTGGCTCTATTGGGATTATTGTCATTATCGATGCCAAGTTATATTTTGGCCGCAACTTTGCGGGATATTTTGAGCCCTTATTTTACCGGATTTTTCCCAGTATTACTTACTCTGGTCGTGATCACAACGCCGTATGTGCAATTATTGGTGAGTAGCAGCTTAATGCGCTTATCCGCTCATGAAATTGAAGCGGCGCGCACATTAGGCGCTACGCCGCGAGAGATTTTTATAAAAATTATTTTGCCACATATACGCCCGAGTCTTGCATTAGCCTTTTTAATCACCATTTTATATGTGATCAGTGAATTTGGCGCCGTATCGGTATTAAATTATCCTGTGCTGACTTGGCGTTTATATCAAGCCGTTGATCAGCAACAATTGGCGCAAGCAACACTATTAGGAAGTAGTTTAATTGCTGTAGGGATTCCGCTATTTCTTTTAAGTCGATTGTTGCATGGCGATGTGCCTTTCATCACGCAAATCGCCAATCCCCGAAAAACAGAACGTGTAAAATTGTCAAAACCACTTATGTTGCTTGCATATGGCGCACATGCGCTAATGATCGGGATTGGACTGCTGTTACCGATCATAGTTTTAGGCAGTTGGGTAATGCAAGGACTGGCACAGCATTTAGATTTTGCTTCAATTCATGTGGCGCTGCGCGATAGTTTTATGATTGCGCTTTGTGCAGCCACTTTTATTGTTATTTTAAGTTTTGCGCCCGCGTGGTTTGTGAAGCGGCATACGGGTGCGATTGGACGGGTGGTTGAACAAACGACTTATCTATCGAGCGCCCTTCCCGGGGTTTTGCTCGCATTTGGGCTTATGTTATGTGCACTTTATCTTGCACGCGGCACGCATATTGATGGTTTATATGTGAGTTTGCTGCACAGCGGTATATTACTGATCTTAGGTTATACCCTGTGTTTTTTATCTCAGGCTTATTCTGGGGTAAAAACCGCTTTATTGCGGCTGGATCCAAGACAATATGATACGGCTAAAACTTTGGGCGCGTCTGGTATCCGGTATTTTTTTAAAATTGCTCTGCCGAGTTTAAAACCTGGCATTGCCACTGCATTTGTGTTGGTATTTTTAGCTGTGTTGAAAGAGTTACCGGTCACCTTACTATTGGGCGGCGCGATGGGCTTAAGACCGCTGAGTTTTCGGGTATTTGACCGCTACCAAGAAGCGTTTTTGCATGACGCGGGTTTTGCAGGTTTGGTATTATTGTTGCTGTCATTCACCATGATGACAGTCGTGTTACGTTGGAGATCGCATGTCTAATCCACTGGTTATTAAAAATTTAACTTGTCATTATCAGCAACCTGTATTTGATAATATTGATCTCACGGTAAAAGTCGGTGAGTTTGTGGCGATTTTTGGGCCTTCAGGTTGTGGTAAATCCACCCTGCTTCGCACCATTGCAGGCTTGGTTCATCCGATAAAAGGTGAAATTGAAATTGCGGGACATTGTGTAACGCGCAATGGTAAAACCATCGTTCCAGTTGAAAAACGGCGCGTAGGATTGGTGTTTCAAGATTATGCCCTATTTCCATTTCAAACCGTGAGTGAAAATATTGGTTTTGGTTTACCGCAAAAAACCCGTGAAGAAAAATTAGCAAAACAAGCGCGGATTGCAGAATTATTAGCTTTGATTAATATGACGCATCTTGCCGATCGGCTGCCCTCAGAGCTTTCGGGTGGTCAACAGCAGCGTGTTGCACTGGCACGCGCACTGGCGCCCCGCCCGAAATTATTATTGCTCGATGAGCCGTTTGCGAATGTGGATATTACTTTACGCCAGCAATTAATCAGTGCGCTGCAGCAATTAGTCAAGCACGAAGAAGTGAGTGTTATTTTTGTGACCCATGATCGCAATGAAGCATTTGCGCTCGCGCATCGAGTTGCGATTTTAATGCCAAGTACAGACGGCAGTCATATTGTGCAATGTGATTCACCTGAAATGGTGTATCAACAACCCGTACATCGCGATGTGGCATTGTTAGCCGGCGCTGCATTTTTATTGCCTGCAACCGCTCAAGGTACGAGTGCGCAAACACCACTTGGCACAGTGTCTCTACAAAATCCACATCAGGGTGAAGGTGAAATTGTGGTACGCCCCGAAATGGCGACGTTTATTCCTGATGCACAGGGCGATGCCACAATTATCAGCTGTACTTTTCAAGGCTGTCATTATCATTTACTGTGCGATACGCCTGGCGGGCAACTTTACACTGAAACACGTAATCATGTGCCGCCCAAAGTGGGCGATCGCGGGTTTGTGAAGATCATTTTGCCGTGTTGGTATTTACCTAAGTCCTATTAATGTAGGACTTACGCAAAACCATTTGTAGGGACGCAACATGTTGCGTCCAAGTGTCGGTAAAATCACAGATGCGTGACTCTCGCCATTTCTGGGACGCAACATGTTGCGTCCCTACAAATGGTTTTGCGTAAGTCCTCTAATGTTGAATGATTCTTGCTCTAAATCAGGAGTCTAGTTATACTCACCGCCCATGAGCGCACAGATCATTCAAGGCAAAGCCATCGCCGAGCAACATTTGTTGAAATTGCAACAGGTTATTAAGGGCTTGCCTGCGCCAAAACTGGCCGTGGTACTTGTTGGTGAAGATCCGGCTTCCAAGCTGTATGTGAGCAAAAAGCGCCAAGCGGCTGATTTTGTAGGCATTATGAGTGAAGATATTCGATTACCTGCGAATACCACCCAAAATGAATTATTAAATTTGATTCAAAAGCTTAATCTTGATCCCAGCATCCATGGGATTTTAGTGCAGCTGCCACTCCCCGATCATCTGGATCCCAGTGCTGTTATAGAAGCAATTGACCCTCACAAGGATGTGGATGGATTCCATCCTTATAATCTTGGGCGTCTTGCAGCAAGGATCCCTTTGCTGCGGCCTTGTACGCCCTATGGGGTGATTAAGTTATTAGAACATGAAAAAATTAACCCTAAGGGTTTACATGCGGTTATTGTTGGGGCATCCAATGTGGTTGGGCGCCCGATGTCATTAGAATTATTACTTAAAGGGGCGACCACGACTGTTTGCCATCGCTTTACACAAAATCTTCCGGCACATGTGAGTCAAGCGGACATTTTGATTGCTTGCGCGGGTAAGCCTCATTTAATCCAAGGTGAATGGATTAAGCCAGGTGCGGTTGTGATCGATGTCGGTATTCACCATTTAGAGTCTGGTGAAGTGTTAGGTGATGTTGATTTTGTGAGCGCTTGCGAGCGTGCGCGGTTAATTACACCTGTCCCGGGTGGAGTTGGACCGATGACTGTTGCGATGTTAATGGAAAATACGTTTGTTGCGTATCAAGGGCTTACTGGATAGCCCGAGCATTGCAGTTACTGTTTTTTCTTCTTGATGTGAGTGTTATTAGAATTATTGTTATTGTTATTGTTATTGTTATTTACTCCCTGGGATTTTTCTTTTTTCGCATCACGCAAATGATTTGTTGGGCTAGTAGTGCTTGAAGAACTCGCTTCGCTACTGGCATTTACCTTTGATGCTGAACTCGCCATCATATCAGCGAATTTTAGCGCACAAGCTCTTGCCCCATCTGGAAATACAAATGCACCTGAGTTAATCAATTTTTTAAAATGATTAACCGCGTCCCCTCGTTCTTTGCCTGTTGGGAAATCATTTTCAAACTGTGTAATTTGTGATGCCAGCCATTTATCCTTGATAGTCTCTTTACTCGTCCAAAGTGGTCTATCTTGCTCAAAATTTTTCGTGATTTTAAGTACTTTATAATACTCAGGATCTTGTATAACCGTTTGAGTTTTTGAAGTAGAATTTGAATTCGATATTTGCTCGCTTAGCTGATTTTGGAAAAGATCTCCTTCGCAATATTTTTTAAAAGAATTAATCGCTTGAAATAAATCAATACGATGCTCCAACATTTGTCAAATCTCGCCACCGGGGGCTACTTGAATTAAATGAAAGGACGAAAGCGCTGTATATTGATTGATAAACGCAATTGCACATGTGATTAATAATTCAAAATCAGCTAAATTATCCGGATGCATAAATAATTCTTGGACCGCTAAACCATGACGATAAGGCATCAATACCCCTAAAACTGGACAAAGGGTATTTTTAAACAACTCATTGCGTGCATTGTCATCAAATAAAATTTTACATAAAGGCATCTTGGATAATAATATTTTTATTATCGGTTCTAATTGATTTACTACAGTATACTCAAAATCCACCAGAACAGAAAGCCGATACCCCACTTCATCTATTGGCATCGATTGATGCTGCTCTTGTAATTTATAGTACTTGCGTGCGCCGTATAAAACTTTGTGCACTTCTGCCTGCGAGGGTAAAACGGCTCTTAATGCTTGATGCAACGCACCACGATTATCATTCGATTGAATATAATCAATTGATTTACTATTTAAAACCTTAACAAGCACATTTTTTTCAGACATGGAATCTTGAAGTTCTTGCGTCTGTATCATTAGCGCATATTCATCGAACAGATTAATAAAATCAAGAATTTCCGAGCCTTTAAGGAGGATAAGAGTAGTCTCCTTTATGTTTAAAGTAGGAGGCATAATACCCGATGAAGCGGCGGTAATAAACCAAATCACATAACTGATATGTATATAACGTTCTGATTCAGTTCTAGAATGAATAAAAGTAGTTAAAGAAGCTTCTTTGTAAAATCGAGCAAAAATTTCGGGCCATTTGTTTTTATCATTTAAGTCATTCTCTGTTAACGTCAGAATTAATTCTATTAGGGGTGTATTTCGAGTGGATGAAGGCATCCTTGCTGCATGACAAACCACCACACCCGATAGATAAGGCGCCAAATTTCCAATCTGGTTTTTATTTTCCACGGAAATCTCAACTAAGGCTTGAAATAATTCGTAGACCTGATCTACAGAGTGATCTTTCAGTGGCAATTGGATTGCTAAAAAATAATTAGCCTTGGCTGCTTCATACGCATCTTCAATAAGATCTAATAACCGTGTGATTGTATCTGAAAATTTCAAATTCGATTGTTTTGCAAGTGTGTTCAAAAGTTTAGAGGATGAAGGTGTTGATGCGGTAGCTTTGGGCTTTGTATTGACCACCCCATTATGATTTGTTGGTGATGTTACGGTAGTTTCTGTTGGAGTATGGACAGCTTCGATTCTAGGAATTTCTTTTTCTAGTTTTATTTCTGCTTCTTTTTGTAATAGCTTAAGGGCCTTTTCTGCTTGTCTTTGCTGCGCCTCTACTTGTCTTCGTAAAACAGCGCGCTGTTTCTTTGTAGGCTTTTCTGGTTGATTATTTATATTTACGTCCTGCTCATCTTCTTGAGTAGTAGACACAAGGGTAAAATCATTCTGTTCATTGTTTGTTGTAGAATCTTCAGTGTACGGGCTTAGGTTTGACTGCTTATACTGCTTACGAGATTCTTGAAATTTTTTCCTTAATCGATCAGCTATTCCTAGCACTTTGTCTCTATTAGTGTCTTTAAGTTTTAAATTCTTGCTCGGAAGGACAATCAGATCTGCAAGAATTTCATTAAAATTAACATCCCCTTCACCTTCTTCCGCTTGATTGACCAGCGCATTTAACAAGTTACTATTTTTTTCTGCTACTTGCGTATTCACTAATGAATAATCAACCATGGCGGATATGGCTTCATACTTTACACCAATAGGTGCCCTGTCCATTGCATCTTTTGCTGATTTATATTCTTCCCATAGGACCTCTAAAAAGAGTGTGCGCAACTTGATACGATCTGCATCCTTCAAACTTCTAGAGTATGTCGCATAGCCAGCCACGCTATTTTTCTCAAGTGGGCGAGTAAAATCGTGAACCATCACTCGCAATTGTTCTTTACCCCACATCCCAAACCTCTTTTGCACAAATTAAAAATATCAGTTTAATAGCAAGAAATATTTCCTTCAGGCACTGCATTCCAACCCTCGCCTTGGAAAGTAGCATTTCCCCAGTAATAGTTACCGCCTATGGCGATAACACCTGTTTCACTACCTGCATATAAGGCTTTGTAGTATTTTCCAAAACCCGATGGATGGCCATGAATACACGCTTGATGGACGTTCAGTTCTTGATTAGGCAATGATGTTATCGTCGGTCCCGTTGTTTCTTTTGCGTGCTGATTCAATGTAAATTTGACATCATTACAATAATCGTCATACCAGCTGATGTTATAGTACGCTCCTGGATAGAGCGTATACACTAAATTTGGATTAAACAAATGCCAATAAATACGATCGGGTTTACTACTTCCTTCAAAGGAGGTATTGAGCACAACATTCCCATCTGCGATTGCAAAAGTAGCATGCATGGCACCTCCACTACAACTGGCAGGCATAGTCAAAACCTCGCTTTTTGCATGTGCGCCTAAGTAAAATATTCCTGAAGGCGTACCATAAGGCGTAGTACTAGAACGAGTATAGTTTAGCTTTGCAGCGCCGCCTGGATGAGCTCCGAAATCTGAATGAGATTCTGCATCGCTGAAATAACTCAGTGCGCCAGCGTTATTTTTGTCTAGATAAAAATTATAAATACGACCTCTGTAAATAATGGTTTTTACACCGCTATTCGTTTTTATTGTTTTATTTGATCCATCTTTGACTGTGATTATTTCATCAAAATTGCCATCGGTATGTACTTTTGTTCTTTTAATGAGATCATCACCTGATTTTCTGAAGTAAATATAACGACTCTCATTCAATACAGCATGATCAACTGCAGCACCTATTTTTGCATCATACA
>CAZPAA010000104.1:0-7048 GCA_964584425.1 uncultured Gammaproteobacteria bacterium
TTCGGAGATCCCCTCATCCGCCCTGCGGGCACCTTCTCCCGGGGGGAGAAGGGATCTCTCTAGTTAACCACGGAGAAAAACGATTGATGATCGGATCTTTCTAGTTAACCACTGAGAATAACGAGAGAGATCCTTCTCCCTCAGGGAGAAGGTGCCCGCAGGGCGGATGAGGGGATCTTCGAATAAAGTATGCCTTCTATAAAATAGTAATCGCCTGAGTCAACGGTGCAATCAAAGAAGCATTCGCAGCAATAACAGATCCTGAAATCAAAAACGGTTCTTGGCCAGGCGGCTCAATAATGACGCCACCGGCTTCTTGCACCAATAAAGTCCCCGCGGCAATGTCCCAAGCACATAATCCCCAATCAACACAAGCATCCAAACGTCCAGCGGCTACATAGGCGAGATCGAGTGCGGCAGAACCACTGCGGCGGATACCGACTACTTTTTTTGCAATATTTTGTCTAAGCTCGGCAGTCACTTCAGCTTTTGCAGGATGATTTTTAAAGCTGACACTCACTAAAGCGCCATCTAATTTACGTCGTTGCGTGACCCGCAAGCGTCGCTGATTTAATTGCGCGCCGCGCCCTTTGCTGGCGGTAAATAATTCTTGGCGAATGGGATCATAAATTACCGCATGTTCAATATGATCATTTTGTTTTAATGCAATGGACACACAAAAATGTGGATAACCATGGATAAAATTGGTCGTACCATCGAGCGGGTCGACAATCCAGGTGCAATCACTATTACCTTTAATTTCACCAGATTCTTCACATAAAAAACCATAATCTGGATGCGCTTTTTGCAGGATTTTAATAATTGCTTGCTCTGCGCGCTGATCAACATCGGTGGTCAGCCCTTTATCGCCTTTTACGATAATTTTAATTTCGTCCAGCCGATCAAGTGCGCGGATAATAATATCCCCAGCTTTACGGGCGGCATCGATCGCAATATTGACTGTAGGGTGTAGCATAGTATTTCCTAAATTTGCATAGGATAGCATAGGGCATCTATTTATCCTAATTTAAAAACTTTTTTGATCAAATTCTATAAATATGAAATAATATTTTCACTGTTTTTTAAAAATAAATCATTAAAGGGATGTTTATGAAAAAAATCATGATTGCAGGATTGTTATGGTTAGTTCAAAGTGGCTTAGTTGCGCATGCAGAAATGTTTGCTTATGTGACGCATGCGGATACACCGGGCAGTATTTCATTATGTACGCTTGACTCAAAATCAGGCCAATTTAAGACGTGCGAGATGATTCTGCAAAACGAATTATCAGCACCGCTTGATATCGCGATTCAACGTTTTGGTTCGACCCATTATGCTTTTATCAGCAACAGCGCTTATCCTGCATTGATCACGCGCTGTCAGCTTGGAGAAAAGGGCGCATTATCCCAGTGTGAATTAACGGATGTACCCTCTTATGCAGGGGTAGCATTTCATGAAAGTGATGCGCTGTACGCTTATGTCACCTTGGGTTTATCGATTAATAAGTGTAAGGTGAATGAACTGGGACAAATCAGCTCGCAATATTGCGAGGATTCAGGCGCAGGCCCAATCTTTACCAATGGCGCAGTGTATACGCATTTTAAAACGTTCAACCAAATTGATTACGTCTATATCGCCAATGGCGATTGGCAGCACAACGCCTCTATTTTACAATGCCAAGTCGCTAAAAATGGCGACCTAAGCCATTGTATCGACGCAGGCCCAGGCCCCAATTTGAAAGGTGCAGCCGATATTGATTTTGCAACCCTCGATGAAAAAACCTATGCCTACATCACCGAATCCGGCGGCTCGATCACCCAATGCTTCGTCAACCCCAAAACGGGCCTCTTCCACAACTGCATTCAAAGCGGCGCTCCCTTCCACACTCCACTTGGCATGACCCTCAAAAACATCGCAGGCACCCTTTACGCCTACATCGTAGACAGCGGATTTAGCCCATCTGCTGTCAATAAAGTCCGGCAATGTACAGTTCACTCATCTGGAAATTTAGAATGCGCAGATTCAGGAGTAGGAGACATTTTTGTCCATTCTTTTGGTTTATTTATTCGTTAATTAAACAAAATGGTATAAAAGGAGATAATAATTATGCCTACAATTAGTGTTTTTTACGGTATCATCGTGAGCATGTTTTATGATGATCATGCCCCGCCACATTTCCATGCCCAGTATGCGGAATTTAAGTGTATAATCGATATTCAGCGACTTGAGATGATAACAGGAAATTTGCCAAGAAGAGCGTTAGAACTTATTCTAGACTGGGCAGAGCTTCATCAGTCTGAATTGTTAAGCGACTGGAATTTGTGTCAAAAAAATCAAATTCCTCATAAAATTGAGCCGTTAAAATAATAGAGGTATAGTCATGTATTGGGATGTTACTGAAGTAAAACCAGAAGCCCATTTAGTTTTATCAGTGCGTTTTGTAGATGGAGTCACCGGCAAAGTCCGGTTTTTGCCTAGTCACTTAACGGGTGTTTTTGAGCCATTAAAAAATGTTGATTTCTTTAATCAGGTGTTTATTAACAATGGGGTTGTTACCTGGCCGGGAGAAATTGATTTAGCACCTGATGCAATGCATGATGAAATAAAGAAAACGGGTGAATGGGTGTTAATGTAAGTAGTGATCGATGCCGCAAAATAATATTCGCATTATTCTCCATCAAACCTCCCATCCTGGTAATATCGGCGCAAGTGCGCGGGCGATGTGGACTATGGGGTTATCGTCTTTGTATTTGGTGTCACCGAAGTCATTTCCAGATCCAGCAGCAAGCGCACGTGCTTCGGGGGCAGAGGAGATTTTGGAGAACGCAGTGGTGGTTGAAGATTTAGATTCAGCGCTTAAAGATTGTGCTATGGTGATTGGGACCAGTAGTCAGCAGCGGCATTTGCCGTGGCCGTTGTTATCGCCAAATCAATGTGCACAAATTGTTGCAAAGCAATCACAGACACAAACCGTGGCTATTTTATTCGGGCCAGAACGGACTGGCTTATCCAACGAAGATTTACAGCGTTGTCAGTATCACCTTGCCATTCCTGCAAATCCTTTATACAGTTCGCTGAATCTAGCGATGGCAGTGCAAGTGATTTGTTATGAAATTTATGGAGAATTACAAGAACCCATTCCTTCATCAACACGCCCATTAGCAACCTTTGCGCAAATGCAGGGATTTTTTCAGCATTTAGACGAGCTATTAAATTTAATTCATTTTCGTAAACCGACTTCTTCTCCCGAATTAATGCCAAAATTAAAACGTATTTTCAATCGCGCAGAACTCGATGAAGAAGATATCAATTTACTGCGAGGAATTTTTAAAAAAATATGCAACGACCAGTCTATTTAGATTATGCAGCAACAACACCCGTCGACCCGCGTGTTGCTTCGCTCATGGCAAACTATTTAACCTTAGAAGGCGACTTTGGTAATCCTGCGTCAACAACCCATATTTATGGTGCGATTGCGAGTGCAGCAGTCGAAGAAGCGCGTCACCATGTTGCAAACCTTATCCACGCAACACCTGAAGAAATCATCTGGACCAGCGGGGCAACCGAGGCAAATAATCTTGCCATTCAAGGCGCCGCACATTTTTATAAACAGAAAAAAAAGCATATTATCACCGTAAAAACTGAGCATAAAGCAGTGTTAGATGTCTGTTATGCGCTCGCTGAGCAAGGCTTTCAGATTGATTATTTGCAGGTAGAAAAAAATGGCTTAATCGACATTCTTGAACTTGAAAATCTTCTACGAGATGATACCTTATTGGTTTCAATCATGCACGTCAATAATGAAATTGGTGTGATCCAGGATTTAGCAAAAATCGGTGAGCGTGCTCACGCACATGGGGCATTATTTTTTGTTGATGCCGCTCAAAGCGCAGGAAAAGAGGTGATCGATGTCAACGCCATGCACATCGATTTATTATCTTTATCCGCGCATAAAATGTATGGCCCTAAAGGTATCGGTGCATTATATGTACGACGTAAACCACGTGTGCGCTTACAACCGTTAATGTATGGTGGCGGTCATGAACAAAACTTGCGTCCGGGTACTTTAGCCACACATCAAATTGTAGGAATGGGTTTAGCGGCAAAACTTGCACAAGCGCAAATGTCGGATGAAGTTTTACGCATTCGCGAATTACGTGATGCATTATGGGAGAGAATAAAACATTTCCCGCAAATTATTTTAAATACGGATTTTGCCCATGCGTGCCCGCATTTTTTAAATATCAGCATAGAAAATACAGATAACGAAATGTTGCTACAAGCTTTATCTGATTTGGCTATTTCACAAGGATCGGCTTGCACTTCTGCAAGACAAACACCTTCCCACGTATTAAAAGCACTGGGCATATCCGATCAATTAGCGCAAAGTACAATTCGCATGACTCTCGGCCGTTTTACAACACAAGCCGAAGTTTTGAAAGCAGCTAGTGCTATTGAACATCTGTTTGTAAACAATTAGCAATATCTTTTTTATGATCAGCATAGGGATAAGGATCATTACAGGCTTTCCCTTTACAAGAACCTAAGACTTGTAAGCGTTCTTTCAATATGTCTAACACGTTTGCACAGGCAGTAGCCGTGTGCTCAAAAGCTAATAAATTGTTTAACTGAAAGGGATCGTTCTTCAAATCATAAAGCTCTTCGCCGTAAGGTAATTGGGTATTGATATTCTTCCATACCAATTGATTGCGCACCGGATCCCAGGAGACCAGATCTTGCCCATGGTACCAAGATATATAAGTGAACTGATCTGTTCTAATACTGCGATAACTGGGGATCCGCTCACCTTTAAACCACCAAAATGCTGGAAATGCTTCGGCGCCCGGCCCTTCAAAAAAATTACTGAGAATATATTCATTCAGTAAATCGCTGCGCCAGTTATCGACATATTTTGCGTTAAATAAAGGCGCTAAAGATGCACCATCAAATTGAATGGCAGCAATGCCTTCATTATTTATTCCTGCTAACTCTAAAATGGTAGGCGCTAAATCAAATGATAAAACTAAATTATTATTAACTTGATTGGGGTTAATGTTAGGACCGCGCATGATGAATGGCACACTGATCGATTCTTCATAAGCGGACATTTTGTGAATCAAATAATGCGAGCCTAAATTGTAACCATTATCACTTGCAAAAATAATATAGGTATTATCCAATAACTGATGTTGATTCAGCGCATTGACAATCCCCTCGACTAAATCATCCACCGCATAGAGTGCGCCGAGTCGATTGCGATAATCTTGATCATTGACCAAATCAATGGTTTTTTCTCGATCAATTGCGGAAGCTTGCAACCATTGCGATTTATCTTCAATCCCTTTTTCTTTAAAGTTAGGCCAGAAAGCAGGCGTTATTCTAGCATGGGTGTAAGGATTATCTTCATGCCGAGGCGCAGGAGGAATAGGAAAGTGCGGCGCAGCAGGTGCAACATATAAAAAGAACGGCTGATCTTGCCCACTCACTTGATGAATAAAATCAACGGCCTTTTTCGCAATGACATCGGTCGCGTAATCTTCAGGTTTATCGCCATAGGTGTGGCTACATTCTTCTACGGTTTTACAGGTGCTGTCTTTAGGTTTTTCTAATAGGGTATAGTTATAGCCTGAGTAAAAAGCATCTGAAATGGCAATATACATATCACTCCAGCCGGGAGGATAATCTTCAAGATCCGTAACGGAAGAGATACCATTGAGGTATTTACCCATAATCGCGGTGCGATAATTGGCTTGTTGTAAATGTGTGGCAACTGTTTTATGAGCATTGCCATGCTGCACGAAAGTTTGATATCCGCCCACTGGACCGGCATTTGTGATTACGCCAGTATTGTGTGCATATTTCCCAGTTTCAATACTGGCACGCGATGGACAGCACAGCGCTGTAGACACAAACGCCTTATCAAAAGTGATTCCTTCATCTTTAATTAAAGCGCGGGTTTTTCTCAAAGGGTCACAAGTCATAAAGCCTTGTACGGTTTTCTTGGGGTCGCAATTCGAAATAGGGGTACCGCTCAGCTCGTTGGCACGCTCCCAATATTCAGACATGCCTTTATCTAAATCATCGACCAGGATGAGAATAAAATTCGGTTTAGGCGCATCGGCGAAATCTCGAGGTGAGTACCCGATAAAAAGAGCCCCCGCTACAATAAGGGCGACAAGCGAAAGACCTAAGGAAAAACGAACGTTCTTTTTCATGGTTATACCTCAAAATGAATCGCTTAATCATAAAGGAAAGTCATATGAAAATTCAAGCGGGCTTGTGGTATAATAGCCGGTTTAAACCTTAGGGCGTGATGGATGGGCATTTGCGTAACAAAGGCGGCTGCGGCACATATCAAAGGTGTGATCGAAAAGCGCCACGGCATCGGCTTTAAATTAGCCGTTAAAAATTCAGGTTGCTCAGGTTATTCCTATATCATGGATATCGCTGATAAAATCGGTGAAAATGATAAAGTGTTTCAGAGTGAAGGTGTACAAGTTATTATCCCCAAAGAGTCCCTTGATTATTTAGAAGGCACAGAAATTGACTTATCTGTGCAAGGCTTAAATCGCAAATTAGTTTTTCACAATCCACATGCCGTTGATGCTTGTGGTTGTGGTGAGAGTTTTAATTTAAAAGAGGAGTAGAGTCATGACGTTAGAGCAAACCTTGTCAATTATTAAACCAGATGCGGTTGGGAAAAATTATATCGGGAAAATTTATCAACGTTTTGAAGACAATGGTCTGCGGATTGTAGCGGCTAAAATGGTGCATCTGTCTCGCAAACAAGCCGAACAATTTTATGCTGTGCATCAAGCGCGTCCATTTTATAAAGATTTAGTGGAATTTATGAGCCGTGGTCCGGTGATTGTGCAAGTGTTAGAAGGCGACAATGCGATTGCAAAACACCGTGAAATTATGGGTGCAACCAATCCTAAAGATTCAGCGCCAGGTACTATGCGTGCTGATTTTGCCTCTTCAATTGATGAAAATGCTGTGCATGGATCGGATGTCCCTGATACGGCTGCGCACGAAACTGCATTTTTCT
>CAZPAA010000105.1:0-6990 GCA_964584425.1 uncultured Gammaproteobacteria bacterium
AAACCCAACACCCTCGCATTTAATAGCCCCCTATCCATCCCCAGGATGGCAATTGGCCCAAGCAGGTTATTGTAAAAGAATCCTGCAAATTTTAGCGGACTTGCAGCGAGTGCCATTTCTAGCAGCATCATCACCGCGCTGGCCGCACCGACATTGTCTTTAATAGCACTTAAGCTTTGGCTCGAAGCATTACCGATCACCAGTGCTAAACCAAATGCGCCGGGATAAATAAATAATTGAATGAGCCAAGCTTGTTCCACTTTTAAAAACGCGGCCACGCATAATAATAAAACACTCACGACTTTCAGCAAAATTCCAACGAGTAATAAACGCTTGACGCCATATGTCATGACATAGCGTTGATTAAATAATGTGCCAAGCACAAAAATAAATACGCCGCTGCCAAAATATAGGCCGTAATGATGGCTGGGCACATTTAAAGTTTGAATAAAGAGAAAGGGGAGGTTGCCCATTTCTATCCATAATTGCGCGATGGTTAAGCCTAAAATTAAGCCATTAACCATAAATGCACGGATTTGAAAAATTTCATAATAATTTTTTAAAATCAAACGCGGTGAAAATATTTTCTTTGTATGCTGAGCTAACGTTTCAGGTAGGGCATAAAAAGCTATCAGTAATAATAGTGCACCTGTTATCACCAAAAACCCAAACGTTGCGCGCCAGCTGAAATATAGGCCAATAAATCCACCGATCATCGGTGCAAATCCAGGTGAGATGGCAATCATCATCCCCATCATCGACATGATTTTTGCTAATCTTGCATCACTGTATAAATCGCGAATCGCTGCGGTACCCACAACTAATACAATGCCGCCACCTAAACCTTGTAACAAGCGTGCACCGATTAAGATTTGCACGGATGGCGCGAGCATGCAAAAAATACCACCTAGCAAAAACAATAATAAGCCGCCGAGCAATACGCTTCTTCGCCCTAAACTATCGGATAATGGCCCTGCAATTAAACCTGCGGTGGCTAAACCTAACAAATTCACACTTAAGGTGATTTGCAGCAAACTTTCTGTGACGTTAAATTCTTGCAAAACTGCGGGTAAATTGGGCAAATACATGTCGGTGGCCATTTCAACAAGGGTAATGGCCGCGATCACAAATGCGGGTAAAAAACGCTGAAATTTCATGATAAACCTCACTCTCAATCATGTTAAACAACATGTTGAATGACGCTGGCTTTTGTCATTCAACACAGAATATAAGCCTAGTTGCTTCTGTGTTGAGTGTGGGCTGTGATGATCATAACCTTAAGAAATATCGAGTAAAACTTAAATTGTATAGATAACTTGCCTAGAGGTCAATTTCCTGAGGAATTTATGGCTCAATATTTGCGCCGCAAATTAGGCAAAAATGCGACGCAAATATTGACAATGTTGTTAGAAAGGTTACACTCCATTATAAAATCACAAAGAGAAACCCATGATTGAAACTACCCTAGATGCTATTTTATTAGAAGGCGAAGGCCTAACCATTGGGTTTAAAGAAAATACATCCAATCATTTAGATAAGGAAATGGTAGCTTTTGCAAATACAGAGGGGGGATCAATTTTTTTGGGTGTAAATGATAAGGGAGAAGTGATTGGAATTAAAATAACGAATAAACTCATGAGTCAAATTCAAGATATTGCAAGGAACTGTGACCCAAGCATTGATATTAAGCTGATACCACATAAAAATCGTCAAATCTTACAAATATATATTCCTAAAGGGCTTGATAAGCCCTATCGTTGTGCTGAAGGGTTTTTTCTGCGCAATGGACCTAGCTCGCAAAAACTTAAACGTGATGAAATCATTTACTTATTTCAAGCAAACAATCATATTCAATTTGATAGTGCAATTAATCCAACTTTTGAATATCCAAAAGATTTCTCTAAAGAAAAACTTGAGGATTTTTTAAAAAGATGTGATGTGAAAATAAATCTTCCTCCTGAAGACATATTAATGAGCCTAAATGTTGCAACAACAAAAAATGAACAATTATTAGTAAATAATACTGGGGTTTTATTTTTCGCAAAGGCCCCACAAAAATTTTTCCCAGAAAGTTTTATTACCTGTGCAAAATATAGTTCCTCTGATCGTTTTTCAATCATCGATAAAAAAGATATGCTGGGTTCTCCTATTGAACAAATTGAAGCTGCCATGTTATTTTTAATTACCAATATCCCTGCACAAATCAGTTATAATGCTATTAAAAATCAATTAGGTATGAGAACCGATATTTATGATTATCCATTGCTTGCATTACGTGAAGCCATCATAAATGCAGTGACTCACCGAGACTATTTATATAATGCATCTCATATTTATATTCATATGTATCCTAATCATATTGATATCGAAAACCCTGGTGGATTATATTCAGGACTGACTATAGAGATGCTGGGTAAACGTAGCATACGTCGCAATCCACTGATTGCTGATTTATTACATCGTTCAAAATATATAGAGCGGGTCGGTAGTGGTATTGATCGCATCAAACGTTCCTTACAGGAAAATAATAATCCTGACATGGAGATTCAGGCAACAAATTTTTTCAATATTCGCTTTTATCCACGGTTAAATGAGCCCGAACAAGCTCAACTTACGCCACGTCAACTCCATATATACCAAATGATAAAAGGGAAAAATAATGTCACTCGCAAACAAATAACTGATTTTTTCTCTATCAGTAATGATACAGCCGTACGAGAACTTAATATCCTTATCGCTAAAAAATTAATTAATAAACAAGGTCAAGGGAAAAATACATCTTATTTTTTTGTGCATAACAAAGTTTAAAAATTCACCGGGGTTAGCCTAAACCCATTTTGGAGTTAAATATATGAAAATTGCCATTATTGGTGCTTCTATTTCCGGTCTTGCTTGTGCAGGATTATTATTAAAAGAGGGGGAGGGGCATGATGTCACTGTATTTGAACAACATACACAAGAGCTAAGCGATCAAGGTGCGGGCATTACCATCACGCCAGAATTGATTGCGCGCTTAAAAGAACTGCATATTTTAGATAATAATAGTCCTGCTGTGCATATTCATAAACGGCGCATTATAAGTAACAAAGAAAATCAAAGTGAAATAATTTGTGCCCAAAATTTTTCAGCAAATGGCTTACATTGGCAAACTTTATATGCCGCCTTAAAAGCGCAAGTACCAGAAGAAAAAATTAAAAAAGGTTGTCGTGTCACGAAGATCGATGGAACAACACTTACTTTTACACATCAACAACAGCCAGCACAAGCAACATTCGATTTTATTTTAGGCGCAGATGGTTATCATTCACTCACTGCCCAAACGATTTGCAATGAAATCCTTGCTGATTATGCAGGTTATATTGCGTGGCGTGGAACAACAAAATTTCATCATCCTGAATTATTTGGGCAAAGTCATGCAAGCCATGCGCTTTATTTTGTTTATCCCAAAGGTCATTGTATTATGTATTTAATTCATGAGCCTGAAACAAACGAAGTTTTAATTAATTGGGTATTGTATGAAAAAAGAATAGAGGCCACATTAAAAAATGTATTGCCATTTAACGAAGAATATCAGCAATATCAAACCATCGCGCGCGGACAATTGCCCGAATTGCAAAAACAATATCTACATGACTTAGCAAAACAATTACCCAAAGAAGCACAATCGATCATCATGAATACGATTGCGCCGTTTATTCAGCCTATTTATTTGATTCGACCTAACCTAAAAGTGAGTCAAGATGGAAAAATTGCATTACTCGGCGATGCTGCAGGCACATTGCCACCGCAAGCCGGCAGCGGCGCAGTCAAAGGCCTGTTGGATGCACTGCAAATCATACCCGCCATTAAGGCCAATGATTTAAAATCTTGGGGCCATGCTCGCAAAATGGAAGATGAAAAATTATTTGCGCTAGCTTCGCGCATGCAAGATTTTTGGGTGCTCGATATGCCCGATTGGCAGAATATGTCAGCACAAGACTTTGAGGAATCCTGGGGTAAATTGATGTCTGGACAAAAATGGTATGCGGCCAATCCGTCTCCTATACCTAAAGCTAAGCTTTAATGGATACATCACCTTAATAAGATTCGCTGTAACTTCTCAATAACTCCGGGAAACTAATATACTTTAAGGTCCGTCATTGCGAGGAGCGTAGCGACGCGGCAATCCAGGTTTTGATGTAAAATCAAACACTTAAACCTGGATTGCTTCGCCTTCGGCTCGCAATGACGGATTTAGTTATCTACATAATTACTGGAGTTATTGAGAAGTTATGATTCGCTTACCTTTTTTGCGACCATCAAGATATTTAAACTTTTCTTAGCGATAAATTTATCACCGTTTAAATCTGATTGGCTGATCACTTTAAAACCATTTCTATTGAGCATTTCTTTAAGTTCTTTTATCGTATAAATCTGCATCGCGTAATGCTGATTAAACATGATCGGTTTGTTTGCGTGCTGTTGGATCATACATTGATTATAGGATGTGAGTAATCCACGTTTTTTATCCAGCGTTGAGCTTTGCACATTGTGTATTTGCGCATCTTTTATCTGTTGGAAACGATGACAAGTTAATTCGGCAACGATTTTTTCATTCATCGCATCCAGATTAAAAATATCGAAAATATAAATGCCATCATTATTTAAATGTCGATGAATATTTTTTAAGGCTTGCTCAAATTGCGGCTTTGTTAAATGGCCTATTGCGTTAAAAATAGTGATCACCGCATCAAATGTGTCATTGACTTTAATTTTGCGCATATCCCCATCTAGAAATTGAATGCGGTGCTTTTCTTTTCGCGCTTTTTTTCTTGCGATTTTAAGTAAATCCGGACTGAAATCACTCCCCAACACTTGATAACCCTTGCTTGCAAGGTAAAACACTTGGGATCCGGTTCCACACGTCATATCCCACACGGTATGCACATGCTGTTTTTTTAATAACCGCTCAATCAGTGCATTCTTATTTTCAGTATCATCGCCAATATTCATCGCATTAAAGTACTCAGGATACTGCTGGTATTCAAACGGCAATCCTAGTTTTATCTTTTTCATCCAACCCTCATCTTGATTCTAAATTATTTCGACAAGATCCGAATAAGGTGATAGCAAATTATCAGCGGTTAAAAAACGCAAAGGTTCACAAATAGCTTGCGCCACTAAAATACGATCGAAAGGATCACGATGCGCATCTGGAAGTTCATAAATATATGCCGTATGTTTAATCGTGATGGGCAATTCTTGAAATCCACTCTCTTCAATAGCAGAAATTAATTCATTGAGCTTCCCTCCGAGTTTCCCCAATTTTATTTTTATTGCGATTTCCCAGATACTTGCGCTACTCACATATACATTATCCGCACTGGCAATAAGCTCTCTTGCTTTTGCTGAAAGTTTGCGATCATTTTTTACAAACCATAAATAAACGTGTGTATCTAATAATAATCGCATTAACGTCCCTCAAATCCAGCTAAAATATCTTCGGGTAATGGTGCATCAAAATCATCCGCTATTTTTATTTTCCCTTTTAAAACCCCTGGTCTACGTATGGGTTTTTTATCACCGATAGGACTTAATTTCGCCACAGGTTTGCCTGCCTTTGCAATGATATACTCCTCACCTTGCGCCGCGGCTTCTACTAATTTCGAAAAGTGGGTTTTGGCTTCATAAATATTCACCGTATGTAACATAAAATATCCCCCTATTGGTCAGACCTAGTCTAGTCTATTTTAGGCGGGTTTGCAACCTACTTACTTTAATTGAAGCCATACATTTGACATGCTATCATTCAACATCTTTCATATTCTAGGGAGGCTGACTTGAAACAGCTTAGCTTATTGGCTTTAACTTTATCTTTAATGACATCCATGGTGTTTGCGGCGGATGCTACTGCGCCTGCAGCCCAACCTGCACCTGCAGCCACAACCCAAGCTGCTCCTGCAACTCCTTTATTACCTGGAGATGCCGACCGTGGTTTGGCAAAATCACAAACGTGTGTTGCCTGTCATGGTACCGATGGCAATAGCGTGATCCCCGATTATCCTAAAATTGCCGGGCAGCATGAACATTATTTAGCGCAAAGCTTGCGTGAATATCGTGCCGGCCCGCAAGGTGAACGTAATAATCCGATTATGTATGGTATGGCTGCCGGTTTATCTGACCAAGATATTTTAGATTTGGCCGCTTATTACGAGTCACAAAAACTAACCATCGGCGAAGCAGATCCTGCGCTTTTTGCATTAGGCGAGCGCATTTATCGCGGTGGAAATGTGGATGCCAATGTTCCCGCTTGTATAGCCTGTCACGGCCCACGCGGTGAAGGCAATGTATTAGCGAATTTCCCCGCATTGCATGGACAAAATGCGGGTTATATTGTCGCACAACTTCACGCGTTTCGTGATGGCACCCGCGCAGGTGGCGTAAATGATATGATGGCGCATGTGGTCACAAGAATGAGTGAAGATGAAATGAAAGCGGTTGCCAGTTATATTCAAGGACTACATTAAGGAATAATCATGTTAAAAAAATGGATACTCGCGATTCTATCTTTTTGTTTTGCAACATTTGTTTTTGCGCAGAGCGCAAATCCCCAAGGGGCTAATCCCAGTTATGTGCAATTGCCTCCCGCAGTCAAACAACAAGCCGTGGTTCAAACATTCTTAAATCAAGACCCAGGCAAAACTCAAGTCACAGAATTTTTCAGCTTTAAATGTCCTGGTTGTTATGCTTTTGAAGGCCCGTTTGAAGCCTGGGTGAAAAAGCAACCGGAAAATGTGAGCGTGCGCCGCGTACCCGTTGCCTTTGGGCCGACTTGGGAACCTCTTGCAAAAACTTATTATGTTTTAGAAGAATTAAAAGCCACCGACCGTCTAACCCAGATTATCTTTGATGCCGTTCATAAACAAGGGAAAAAACTGACGCATCAATCTGAGATCGCCGTATATTTATCCCAACATGGGATTGAAAGGAACTATGTTAATAAATTTTATT
>CAZPAA010000106.1:0-6979 GCA_964584425.1 uncultured Gammaproteobacteria bacterium
ACTAAAATTTACCCCCTTACTACGTTGTGTCGTTTTTCCGCATCGCATATTATTCCAGGTAATCCTGGCATTTGAGCACGTTTGAACGGGCATAATTTTAGAATGGAAGTGGCGGTACAAGGTACACAATTAAATAACATCGGCATTTTATTTGATTTTCAAGATCTCAAAACGGCGGTGCAAGTTTTAATTGATCAAATCGATCACCGTTATCTTAACGAAATCCCGCCCTTTGATAAAATCAGCCCCACTGCGGAAAATATTGCGATGTGGGCGTATCAACATTTACAAAAAATGATTAATAATGATCAAATTAAAATCACCACTGTTACGGTCTGGGAATCCGAAAACAGCGGTGTTTGTTACACAGAAGAGGATTAAAATAATATGACTGAATCGTTAATTGCAGACGTACAAGCTCGTCACGATCATCGGAATATGCCGATTAACAAAGTCGGCGTTAAAGGCATTCGTCATCCTATTTTAGTGAAAAATCGCGAGAACAAAGCGATCGCCAGTGTCGCCAATGTGGACATGTATGTTGACCTCGCGCCCGATATGCGCGGCACGCATATGTCACGCTTTCTGGAAGTGTTGCAAACACAAGAACATATCGACATGCAAAGTTTCAAACAATTATTGCAAACCATGACCGAGCGCTTACATGCACATCAAGGTTTTATTGATATGACGTTCCCATTTTTTATGCAAAAATTTGCGCCGATGTCAAAAGAACCGAGTTTAATGGATTATCAAGTGAGTTTATTTGGCGAATGGTTTCACGGCCAAGCGTATGTCACGATGAAAGTCGTAGTGCCTGTGACAAGTTTATGCCCGTGCTCCAAAGAAATTTCAGAGTTTGGCGCGCATAATCAACGCTCGCATATGACCGTGATTGCACATGTTGCGCAAGATATTTGGTTTGAAGATCTGATCGAATATTGTGAAGCGCAGGCCTCTTGCGAATTATACGGCGTATTAAAACGCGCAGATGAAAAATATGTGACCGAAAAAGCCTATAATAATCCTAAATTTGTCGAAGATTTAGTGCGCGATGTGGCACGTAGTTTAAATCAAGATCAACGTATTTTAAATTTCGCGATTGAATCAGAAAATTTTGAATCGATTCATAATCATTCAGCGTATGCGATGTTGAATAAAGAAACGAGTTTGACGCCGAAAGCTACGACGCGGTAAGTGATTTACCAGGCTTAGTTTGGAATGCTTGTTCGCCTTGTGTGGCAATAGGCTTAAGATATTCTGAATAAAATGATCGTTTTTCATTATCGCTGTAATACCATATATGCTGCACATCCCACTTCATTTGTTCGCAAACATCTTTGAAAATTTGTCGTGCGACGCCTGGATGCTTATCTTCAGGATATTTTTCAAGTAAAGCGTTTACAAAATCAGTTGTATTTTTATCAATCGTTTTATTATCCTGTGTTTTCCAACTATGATAATTTTCTTTCTCATTTGAGATACAAAAATTTTGCATTGCAATGCGAGATATACTCGAATAAAAAGTTAATATTTCTTTTTTAGAGTCTGGATATTGTTTCAAGACAGATAAAAGAGGTGATTCTTCTACCAGAAGTTCATTTTTTAAACTGGCTAATATCGCCTCCAAGTTTTGATCGCTATCTTTTTCATTGGCTAAAACTCTAATCATCGCATTAGATAATGGATGTCGTAAAGATTCTTTCCTGATGGGAAATACAACATTTCGCTCAAGATAAATAGGATAAGAATGATGATTAATTCCCCCCAGATTTGCGCGTATAAAATCAATAGCTTGTTGTTGAAGGTGGGCTGTTTTTGCTAGTTTGTCTAATGGTTCCAAATCCTGCAACTTAACCACGTATTCGTCAATCTTATCCCACAATATGCTTAAATTTACTTCTTGCTCTTTCTTACCTTGTAAACTTAGAGGGAAATTACCAATGACTATATCCGCAATGTGTCGTGCAACTTCGGCAAGAATACCACCTAATGCACGTTCAAATTCAGAGGGGCCGGCTAATGGCGTATTTCGGGGTTGTTGAAACGTATAAGACTTTTTGCTTTGAGTATTAAAAGTCAAACGTTCCCCTTCACCACCTGCGGTTGCGGCCTGATTTCTTCTAAATCTCTCAAAAGATGGAAACTTCATATATCCTCTTAATAATTAAGCTATCTAAATTAAATAATAGCATTAGATTATTAAGAAAATCTTAAGAATACCTGACCTAGCTCTACCCCTCTTCTTTGTTTATGACATTTTGCTGTTTTACTGGTAAGGTATTTTTAGAAGTCACTACTTTTCCCCCCGTTTTATTTTCTATAGTTATCCTAGCTTTTTTAGCCAAAATGCCTCCCAGCTTACTTGCAACTTTATTTTCAGGTAAACCAGTGGCATCTGTGCTTTGTGCAATTTGTCTTGTGGAAAGTTCAGCCAGGGCAGTAAAAATAAGCTCCGCTTCACTCATATGATCACGCAGATTCTCAGCCTTCAGTCCTTTTAAATTTTTATGAGATTTGATATCAATTTCTGCCCATTCCTGATGAATAATATTGGTAAGAATGGCAAATTCTTCACCTTCTTTAATATCATGCTCTTTCCAGTAATTTGTTAATTTATTGCGCGTCTCCTGCCCCATCATGCGTTGCTCAATCCATTTTTCACTGCGACCTTGTTGTTGCCACATCGCTCTAGCTCTATCAAGTGAACGTGCGGGATCGGCGATTTCTTGTATTCTTTCATTGCCGACTTTGGCAAGCCATAATTTGATGGGTTCGGCTTTGGGGCTTGGGATAGATTGGATAAGTCGTAAAAGGGTTTGTGTGTTAGCCACATCTGTTAGATATTTTTTACCATCCTTTGCAGTTAATTTCAGTTGGTTACAATTTGTAACCGACTCACCCCCTTCCTTTTTTAGCCGACTTTTCAACACCTTCCAGTAATTTCTGGCGGCTTGATAATCCGGTTGCTGAGTTAAGACCCGAACGATATCAACAACTGAAAATAGCCATGCTTCACTGTCCTCATCATAAATACGTCTAATTTCATATTCTTCAAAGATAGCCAACGCATTATTGTTCATATTCATCTCCTTTTTTACCCCATATACCTTATAATATTACAAAAATGATACGAATTAGTAGTAGTTTTTGATTTGAATTTTATTTGACGAGCTTCAACAAAAAAACTAGTCTTACGAAAAACCACTAAAAAAGGAATCTAAAATGCGTAAAATCGTTTATTTACTAATTTGTTTGCAGTTGGCGCTGGTCGCTCAATTGGGTTTTGCCAACATGCCTACCACCAAGCTGAAAAATGACTCTCCCGCCACCACTGACATCGCACAGGTGCGTCAGGCTTACCAAGATTGGACCAATGCGGTTGCAAGCGCCAAAGGTAATGCCGAAAAGGTTGCTTCGTTTTATGCACCGAATGCGATTTTATTGGCGACACTTTCACCTGAAATTAAACTCAATTTAAGTGATAGCGTTTCGAAAGAATTGTTTGATTTTACCAGTCAAGATATTAGAGAATATTTTGTTGCATTTACCAGCTTGAAAAATATTCATGCCACCACGGATAAAATTTACACACAATTATTTAATGATGTTGCGATTAATACTGGGTTATATACCTTTGAATATATTGATGATAAAGGTAAGACCGTTGATGTACCTGCGCGTTTTACTTTTGTGTATGAAAAATTGGGTGATAAATGGATGATTATTAATCATCACTCTTCAACGGTGCCAGAATCGCATTAGAGGATTGTTGCATAACATCAATCAGAATCCTCGAGTGAGTCCCCCTTTGAAAAGGGGGGTGGGGGGATTTGAAATATCTGATTATACACAAAGATCTTTAAATCCCCCTACCCCCCTTTTCGAAAGGGGGACCACTCGAAGCTTTTCACTGGGGAATTTTACATCCTTTCACATGTAATAAATATTCTTGAATTAACGCTTGCAATCGCCCTTTAAGCTTCTCATCCTTCAACTGATTATTCTCATCAAACGCCCCATATGCATTCGACAAAGAAAACATATCCGGAAAAACAAAACTCCCACAACATTCTAAAGGAATACGCGTCGCCCATAAGCCACGATTTCCACCGACCATTGCAGGCGATGATGATAACAATAAGATATATTGATTCTTCCACGGCATAGGATTAATCCGTGACACCCAATCAATTAAATTTTTTAAAGTACCCGGAGTCGAATGATTATATTCCGGACTTGAAATAATCACCGCATCTGCTGCATGCATACGTGCAGTAAAATCTTTCGCGCTTTGCGGGATCCCTTGATTGACTTCCATATCCCCATCGTAAATGGGTAACATAAATTCAGAAAAAGAAGCCAGATCGATATCATGCTGCAAATCTTTTACAATATTGCTCGCAATATTAATCAGCTTTTTATTAGTGGATTCCGCACGCAATGCTGCGGCAAACATAAAAATACGCATGGGTTTTTCTCCTTAGGTTATCAAAAATACTAGATGAATTTTGGGTGAACTCAATGTAATATAGGTGATTTCATGTTTCAAGGTGGTCGCAATTTGCGACCACCTTGAAACCAAAGCTGCAATTTTAGAATAAAAACCCATCGGATCAAAATTGAACATCAAGCCTATTTTATTGAGCTGTGTGGCGGTAGGGTTAATGCTAACCACCTATATGCACACGCCTATTGTTATCTGGTCTTCATTTGAATCAGGCAGCATAGGCGATGTTACGCAAATCAATGCGGATACCTTTACCTTAAAGCTGCGCGATGATAATTTTAATGCCAAACTCTCAGATGAATGGCGCAGGTGGTGGTCTTTTAAAGTGCATGACACCAGCGGGCGGCATCAAAAAATAAACCTTAATCTTTCACACTTAGGTTGGGATGGTTTTTATCCGCCGTTTTATTCTTATGATAATCAAACTTGGCTGCGAATGGATGAGCATCATGTGATGCAATCACCGGAATGTGATCATGGCGTAAAAAACTGTGTATTATCATTCACGCAACCACTACAATCTCATCATGTCGCTTTGGCATTTTTTATTCCCTATCCTGTGTCGAAATTAGAACATTATTTAACGCAAATAAAAAATCATCCTGCAGTGCAGATAAATACTTTAGGTTATTCTTCTGTTTATCAATTCCCGATTCAACATATTATTATTACCTCACCTAATAGCACCACGCAACAAGCCCGAATTTGGATCCACGCTCGCACCCATCCCGGCGAAACACCCGGGAATTTTATGCTTGAAGGTTTGATCGATTTTTTGCTTAGTGAAGACATCACCGCCATCAACATGCGCGAGAAATTTATTTTCCATATTGTCCCAATGCACAATCCCGATGGCGTTTATACCGGAAATTATCGCACTAATCCACACAGTATTAATTTGGAAGAAGCGTGGATTTTTGATAAAAATGATCCCGCTCGACTAACCACTGATGCACCGCAAGAAAATCAATTATTAAATCAAGTGATGCAATCGTTATTAACAGATGAAATCCCCGTCAAGATCGCCCTAAATTTTCACGCAACCTACGGTGAAATCGATGAAAAAGCCTATACATTCCCACATTTTGGGGCAGATCCTCATCTTTATTCTGAAGAAGAAATTCGCTTATGGGAAAATCAATTCAAATTTATGCAACATTTATCTAACGCTTATGACGGCCGAATTGAATCCATGTACGATGGCGGGCGTGGTTTTCTCAACCGCTTTCACCCTGAAACCTGGTGGTGGTTTAATACAAAAGATAAAGTGTTGGCAATGACCATGGAAGCAACCTACGGCAAAGCCGGTTTTGATCATTGGGTGACTGATGTTGAACATCGGGAATTAGGCCACGCAATTGCAAAGGCGATTAATGCTTATTTTGAATAACCTTGGTAATTATTTAATAGTATGAGTAAAAATATTGCGCCTCATCCCATCCCCTCATCCGCCCTGCGGGCACCTTCTCCCGGGGGGAGAAGGATCTCTCTCGTTATTCCCTGTGGTTAACTAGAGAGATCCTTCTCCCCCCGGGAGAAGGTGCCCGCAGGGCGGATGAGGGGATGAAGGGATACTTTTCAATGTAAAGATTGATACCTAATCATCTCACATTAACAAATTAAACCTGCGCCAACGCCTGCCTAAATTCCGCCAACACATCCGTATAATCCTGCGCAGAAAAAATCGCAGATCCCGCAACAAACGTATCCGCCCCCGCCCGCGCAACCGCGCCCACATTCGCAGGAGAAATCCCCCCATCCACTTCTAAACGAATATCAAACCCACTATTATCAATCAACGTACGCACAGAGCGAATTTTATCAATTGACTCCGGAATAAAACTCTGCCCACCAAACCCAGGATTCACCGACATCACCAACACTAAATCCAACAACGACAACACCGGCTCTAATACCATTACGGGTGTAGCTGGATTTAGCACCAATCCAACTTTACAACCCTGCTCCTTAATCAACATAATCGTCCGATGCACATGCAAACTCGCCTCGGGATGAAAACTAATCAAACTCGCCCCCGCCTTAGCAAAAAGCGGCACTAAACTATCCACCGGCTCCACCATCAAATGCACATCAATCGGCGCCGTAACCCCATCATTACGCAAAGCCTGACACACCATCGGCCCAATCGTTAAATTCGGCACATAATGATTATCCATCACATCAAAATGCACCCAATCCGCCCCAGCACGCAAAACTTGAGAAACCTCTTCACCAAGCCGCGCAAAATTAGCAGACAAAATACTAGGCGCAATAATATAATCAGACATAATTCCCTCATCCATACATATCAAAAAATTATATAAATAAAATAATATTAATAAAACTTACGCAAAGTTATCCCCCTTTGAAAAAGGGGGGCAGGGGGGGATTTAAAATCTTTATGTAAAATCAAGCATCTCAAAATCCCCCGCCCGAAACGGGCACCCCCTTTTTCAAAGGGGGATTACA